>NZ_DASWWZ010000113.1:0-31736 GCF_036405755.1 Schlesneria sp. | reverse complement strand
TCCTAACCCGTAAAGCAGTGCGAGCGGAATATTTCGTGATCGGTTGCGAACTTCTGCAGTGACGAAAGCGGCATCATTCCAGCCGCCATATGCGTAAAGAACCAGAATCATCGCCAGTGACCACCCCGGCCCGGTAATCGGTTTGGTTGCTGTCATTTCAGCACCCGAATTTGAAGAAAGTCCGACGGCAATCAGCATGACCAGACCCAGCAGCTTCGCTGCGACGAGCACCTTTTGCGTGTGACGCCCAGCGTGGACTCCCAGCATATTGATCAGTGTGAGTCCGACGACGGAACCGAGCGCAAACCACACGACGCTGGCTGGTGGGGCGTGAAAGACTTCGACTGCGTATTCCGCAAAGACGTAAGAAAGAGCGCCAATACTGCCAGTTTGAATAATCGCCAGTTGGGACCATCCAAACAGAAATCCAGCCCAGGGTCCGAAAGCTCGCGTCAGATAGTTATACTCGCCGCCCGACCGGGAATAGGTGGTGGCAAGTTCGGCGTAGCAGAGGGCACCAACAAATGAGAGTCCTCCGCACAACACCCACAGCGTTAATGCGGCTGCGGGGCTGGGGACATTACTGCAGATGATTCCGGGTGTCTTGTAGATCGTGCTGCCGATGACGATTCCGATCACCAGACTCACTGCGTCCCACAGTGACAAGGGACCGGATTCATCTCGTTCGTTCGTAGTGATCTCTGCCAATCGTTTCCCTTTGCGACGGTTTCGTTGTGGATCATCCGACGATGAAAATCGTCATCGATCGGGATCCATGAGCTCCGATCACCAGCGACTGTTCGATATCCGCGGTCTTCGAGGGCCCGGCAATGAACCCCCCATAAGGCGAACCAGTCACGTCAAGCCGCTCATAAGCCTCGTACAGGTTGTTTACGATTGCGCTGGCCTGAACCACAAGTGAAAGGTGCTGGCAGAGAAAATAAATGACCCTGTGTTTGACGGCCTCGTCACTGACCCACACGGCGGCGTTTTCGGCGACGGCGACTCCTCCGGGCAAAATCGCGAAGTCGACGTCAGAAAGCTGGTGAGGGTCAGCGATCGCATCAAGGTCGACGTTACCTGTCACAGCAGTCGTAACAAGCGACAGCGTCTTGGATGCGGATGCGAACTGTGGAAGCGCATTCAGATGTTCCCGGATGTCTGCTTCAGACGCGACTCGGATAGCACGGCCGCCGATCGACTCGAGTACCGAAACGAACTGTGCAACGGGGTCTTCGTATCGAATCCAGGGCCCGTCCAAGGGAGGTAACGGAGCCGATTGAGGAAGTTGTCGACGAACTGATGCAAGAATCGAATCGCGTGAAGACATAACGATCTGCGATTTCCAATCGAGGGTAGTTCAAACAGGGCGAATCCTGGGTAATCGCATGCGAACTGGCATGCCCGATCTCCCGGAACTTGTTCACAGTCTAAACAAGGTGAAATCACAACGCACGTCTGCCGCCTGATTGATTGAAGTACACCGGTTGGCGACCGAAACGTTGCTGTGGGGATCGCGGGGGGAGGGAACTGAACGCAACGCCGCCGGGGTCACTGAAAATTACGTTCTGAAACCGCCCCGATTCGGCAGAATCTGCCGATCGACGCAGATAAGTCCTTGTTCCAACTCCCTTTTGATTCAGCGTCAAAGTGTGGCCGGTCGATAGAAAACGGTAGTACGTGTTCTTTGCCGGAGTTGGGACGCTCACATTGTCTGCCATTTTGAAACATCAATCCGCTTCTGGACGCCACCCTCATCAGGTCCTGCTGGTGACTGGGGTGCTCTTGATGCTGGTGGGGCAAAGTGGCTGTACTTACGCTCGCCCCGCGATGAAATCGTTTTGGCAACGGGTTCCTCCCGTGCGCTGGCCAGTTCGGTTGTCCGAACAACAAGTCGCCGAATCGCAAAAGAGTTCCGAGCCGACGGTTGCTGCCAACGTCGCCATCAATGATGACGTTCCGACGGATTCCGATTCGAATCAATCGGTCGTTGAAGGTGAAGCCGTTCCGAGATCGCAGTTTTCTCGCGTCACTTCCTGGTTGCCCCGGATTGACTCCTGGTCATCGGGTGAGGCGTCGACAACGCCCGAATCCCCAGCGACGACCGAAGAGAGTGCACAAGCGTCGTTGAAGTCGGATCGAAACAGGTCTCCTTTAGAACGTCTGGATGCGGCGCTCAACAATGACTTGCAACAGGCCCGTGCTTTGCCCCAGCAGAGCGAGACCATCAAGGAGCAGCGAAATCGGGTGGACTTACTGATCGCCCGTGCCAAAGCGTTGTTATCGACGGGACAACACGAACAGGCACTCGAGATGGCGGACTTGGCGCAGCAGTTGAGCGATTCGCACCAGTTGGATTTCCATCCCGATGAAGACCGGCCCGCGGATGTCGTGCGGCGAATTGAAGGCCAAATGGAAGCGGTGGGAGATCTCCCTGAGTCGGAACTCGGGCGTTCGGAGTCCGGAAAGGCTACAAAGGACACTGTCGACCCTCTGGAAAAAAAGATCGATCCCAACTCGCCTGAGCAAGAGCTCAAAGAGCTGACGCGCAAGAACCGTAATTGGACGGCTTTGTTTCGCCGCGTGAAGAAAACATCGGCAGTTGAACTGGATGGGATCCTGCCATCCTCCGAAGCGGTAACTCTGGGTCTACCGCTGGATCTGAATACTGCAGAAACACTTCCCGAACGCGGGCTCAAATCGGTCCAACCGGGGGCGATCGTGAGGGCCAATCGCAGCGTATCGCTCAAGTTTGTCGATCCCGTTGGAGATTCAATTTCGCCTTCAATTGAACCCGTCCTCGATGAATCGATCCCGTCGATTAATACGTCAATCCAAACGGAGGATGAGACCCCGATGGCAACGCCCGCCATTGAGCAGCTCAATGAGGGAGAGGCCCGCTTTTCCGACCGCGAGCAGCGCGCTGTCACTCTCGGTGACCTGGATGATGAAAACGTCGAGATGCCGGAATTCGAGAATGTGGAAGTTCCCGCGAGATCGAGAAAGACTGAAACGCGGCTCGAGGAATCACAGTCACGGGTCTCGGATGACGAGGCGCACTCTGTCCATAATATCGATTGGCTGCTGGCTTACGGCGTAATTGGAGTTTGCACTGTCTTCGCTGTGGTCTGTTACCGAAGCGGGACCACCTGATCGATCGACGTCGCGCCTCTCGTAGAATGCTCGTTTCAGCAGAGACTTGTGGCGATCTTCCATTCGAGTGACTTCAAGAGCCGCTGATTCCGGGTCGACTCGAAATTCGGCAAGTTCGCGAGGATGGACTGCATCATCGCGGCGAACTCAGGCTCGTCCACCGGAGTGTCCGAGAGCTGCTGAATAAAGTTCATGCGAAGTCCCGCGGAGACGAGATCTTCGATAGGGTTGTGGCCAGGTTGAGCATCGGCGGAGCCAGTGCTCTCGTGAAAATCGCTCGCTCGTTCCCGGTCGAATGCAAACTCGAATGATTCGCTGTCAGATGCCACCATCGATACCAGCAGGTCGGTCGATCGATCGCATTGACGACGCAGTCTGTCCAGGTTTCGGAACGGGAGATCATACTCCTCGGGGAGGCTGACCAGCCGAGACAAGACTTCCAGTCGCAACTGGAAAAGACCACTGACAATGTTTCGACAGACGCGAGTCAGGTCGGTGGAATTGGTGACTTTGTCATGTGCAGAAAGGCATGTCGCCCAGGTGCGGACGAGCATCTCACAGACGAACAGTCGGGGAGCGATTTGCTCTAACAGGCTGAGATTCCGTTTCGGGTCTTCTAGCCCCCTAGCGAGAAGCGCCGTCCAGCGTTGCTGGAGTTGCCGGTTGCTTTGCCAGAATATTCGGATCGCGTCGTGCGAGACAGGCTCATCACAGTGGCGATGGGCTTGTCCGAGACGCGAAACAAGCAGTGCTAGTTCCGCAACAGAGCGAGTTGAGATTCCAGAATTCACGGACAGCATACAGGCCTCATCAATAGCAACGGCGGGACTCTCCTTCGCAATTGCAAACGGAATGCCACCTCTGCTGATGACGGGATTTATGCCCGGCATGCCTCATTCATGAGGTGAATTCCACTGGAGAAGATTCCCCAAACCCCCGTGAATTCATGCGTCGACTTTGTACTGGATTGTAATAACAGCACGTGACAGCAAACGGTGAATCCTGATCAGGCCCGGGCTGTTTGCTGATGAGAACGCTGCCGCAATACGACATCGGGCGATCAATGTTTACCGGAAGCAACATCGATCGCCCTCGTCTTCGGTCCAGACAGAGATGCAGAATGGATCTTTGGATTCCGGTCAAGCGGCGATGGTATCCCATCTGGAACGGAATGTGGCCGCAGGAGTCTGCAGCCACATCTTCACTCCAGACTCACTTCTTGCGGGCTTTTACCGCGAGTGGTTGAGGACATTTCGCACGTCCGATTCAGGGACGTCAGAGAAGGTTTTGACGGCGCCTGCCCGGATCGGCAGGACGAACCTCAAGCTTCCGGAGACAGATTTTTTGTCCAATCGCATCCGAGAGATCACATCATCGTCCGACAGCCGCAGCGTGTCAGGAAGTGCGGTCGGAAGATGGAGAGCTTCCAGCAGACTGATTTGTCGCGCGGTCAGTGCGGCGTCGATCAAACCGCGTTGTTCGGCAAGGCGACTGGCGTGAATCATCCCGATTGCCACCGCCTCACCGTGCAGCAGTTCGCCGTATCCAGCAAGTGCCTCGAAAGCGTGACCAAACGTGTGGCCGTAGTTAAGAGCGGCACGCAGTCCTCTGGTCTCGAATTCGTCCTGTTCCACCACACTTGCCTTCAGTCGGCAGCTGCGGGCAATAATATGCCGAAGAACGAGGGGATCTCGATTGTTGATGGCTTCGATGTGGTGTTCGAGATATGTCAGAAATTCAGCGTCCAGAATCACACCGTACTTCACGACTTCGGCCAGCCCCGCACGATATTCACGTGCCGGGAGTGTGGCGAGTGTTGCCGTGTCGATCAGGACTCCGATCGGCTGATAGAACGCGCCAATCATGTTCTTGGCGCGAGTGTGGTTAATACCGGTCTTACCACCAACTGAACTGTCGACTGCAGACAGCAGGGTGGTGGGTACCTGGACGAAGGGAAGCCCTCGCATGTAGGTGGCAGCTAGGAATCCCGCAAGATCCCCAATCACTCCGCCGCCGACCGCGACGATCAGTGTGCGGCGATCCGCGTTCAGCGCGATCAGTCGATCATGCAGACGCGTCAACATTTCCGCCGACTTGGATGTCTCGCCCGCCGGGAGAACTTCCGTTTCACATCGCCATCCAGCCTCGATAAGCGATTGACAGACGACACGTCCGTGCGAGTTAAACAGGTTCTCGTCCGTCACGAGAAACGCGAACGGACGCTCCACAGGACGCTTCTCAGCGATCCAGACACTTCCCTGTGGCGGTGGCTGAGTGCAAAAAGCCGATGACATGCCATCTCGTACGTACCACCAGTTCTCAAACAGTTTCCCGCACGAGCTGAGTTGATCGGTGACAATGGCGATTTCATACGATCGTGGCCCAAGATCCACTTTCAGGCTAGCGTCGTCGTGAATCACTTTGGACCTCCATTTCCCGTTGAACGTCCCGTGGCAGAAACTTCGTCATAAATCCGCTTGAGGTAATTGATGCTTTCACGGGCAATAAGTTCAGCCCCAGGCTTGTAGTCGAAAACCTCGACGCTGACCCATCCGCTGTAGTTCGTTTCGAGCAGGGCCTGGATGATGGGACGGTAGTCCGTCCGGCCCATTCCTGGTCCCAGCAGATTGTCGTCGTTCACGTGGAAGTGGCCCGTGATAGAAGCGTACTGCTTGATCAGATCAGGAATCGACACGGATTCGCTCAGCATCGCTTTCACATCCTGGTGCAGCACGATACCCGGGTGGTCCACTCGGTTGATCAGTTCCACTGCCTCTGCACAGGAATTGACGAAGTTGGTTTCTTTTGTCGTGAGTGGCTCCATCACGATTTTGACACCCCGGTCGGCGAATGCAGGCAGGGCGTTACGAAAAACCTCGGCTGCATTGTCGTACGCTTGCTCCCGTGAAACTCCAGGTTGAATGTTGCGCTGGAGGGGCGAACCGAAAACCATGACTTCGCCCCCCAGATCGGCGCAGGCTTTCCCCAATTCGATCAGATAGTCCGTGGTTGCTTTACGGACAGCCTGGTCGTTGGTCGTGAGGTGAAACCCTTCTGTTTTTGCCAGCAGCCAGTGCAGCCCACAAATCGTCAGTCCGTGATCTGCTGCGACGGACTTCAGTTCTCGCCGCTGCTCGGAAGAGACGTCTGAGATTCGAGAAGCAAGGGTGAAGGGGGCCAGTTCGATACCGGTGTAACCCGTTTCTGCGATGAAGCGACACTGTCGTGCCCAGTCCCAATTCTCAAACAATTCCTGACAGATCGCGTATTTCATAACCTCTCCGGTAGGTGGGAGTCTCGCAGGTTCAGACCTGCTGCACTCAGAATAAATCGGTAAGTAAGTGACACTCCACTCCAGCGGACTGCCTCAGTTTATTTGGAGGGAAAAGCCTTAGGATCATTCACAAGGTGTGACTTCAGTTGATCCAAATTGAAGGGCTTTCCCTTCAGTTGTTCGAACAGATCTCGCTGGGATGTTGTCAGCACTTGGAGAACCTGTTCGTCGAGTTCCTGTTTCGTTGCCAGAATTTCCTGCTTCAAACGGTCTGCGAGATCTGCTGCTCCTGCATTACGACCCGGAAGGCCTATCAGCATTCGGACCTTTTTGACCAGTTCCTGGTTCAGTTCTGCAATCAAATGCTGCTGATCCGCTGTGATTTCCAGTGCTGACGCAACCTCCTTCTCGTTGAGTGCTTCATTTCCCAGTTGCTGCCAGTAGATCTGTTGTAATCGCTCGAACTGGTTTGCTGTCAGCATCGCTTTCAGGTCGACAACATACTTGTCGTACAGTTTAGACTCCAGTTCCTGCCTCCAGTTTTGCTCTTCTCCTCTGGATTTTCGACGCACTTCATTCAGTTCAGACGTGTATTCTTTCGCGAGTGCCCGCAGTTTTGCGACGAGGGGGTAATCATTTTCAATCCCCAGTTCCACTACCACCGGTTCCTTACTGACAAGGAACAGGATTCCCCGTGAGCGTGGCTGCGCGATGACCGGCGGTTCAGGCTTCGTCGCTGTCTCGGGCCGGGAGAGTTTGAACAGTCGCCCTTTGAGCTCGGCAAATCGAATCCGCTGGTCGGCGGTCAGTACGTCATCATAGGCGCGATCACGGTCTTTCGTGATCTTTCGCAGCGATGCCCGGACGTCGCTGATGTCACCTCCTCGGTCTTGCAAGGCATCTCTTTGACTCTCGATGTCACGTTTCTGAGTTTCGAACAGGTTGTGTAACGAGTTCAGCCCATCGACCTGTTCTGCGGTCAGCTCCAGGGCTTCTCTCAGCTCGGCGTCGTGCAGTGCCTGAAAGCCCCAGCGTTGCCAGTGAATCTGTCGAAGCCGGTCATACTGTGATGGTGTGAGCAGGACCTTCAGTTGCTCAACGTACTCGGATTCGACGTCAGCAAATACCTCCTGAGGCGTTCTGGGCTGTTTCCGATCTTCCTGGGCAGGAAAATTGATCCTCTGTTTCAAGGTGACTGGAAAGGACTTGAGCAGCAGGCGAATTCGCAGAAGTTCATCCGAGTCTGGCTCAATTTGAAGTTCTCGCAGGACGGGCTCGCGTGCGATCAGGCTGATCATTCCCACGAGGTAGGGTGGGTCCACATTTTCCTGATTCTGTCCGAGCGACGGGACGACCGAACACACGACCATGACAAATGTCAGGCAAAGTCGATGAAAGGAATCTCGGTCCATGGGCCGTTTCCTGAAAGCAAAAACGTTGGTCGAGGCATCCTGCCACCGGTACTTTTGTCTCCAGCGTAGATCCCAAACCACCTGAGTTCAACGAGTGCCTGACAAAAGAAGCTGGGGATTTCTGCCTGCAGAATGAAGCCCGAATCAGGGTAATCCGCAGGGCATAACCAAACCCCACAAATTTGCACGTGAACTGCAGGGTCGTCGCCATTGTCGTTTGACGCCGTTAGAACCGAGCCATACTTTGGCAACAGGAAGAAACAGAACTCGTCGGTCAGGGTGCTGCTGCTTCACCCAAAGCGGCGACTGTTTGTGAGAGCCAGATTTGGCAAATGTCACTTAAGGGCATGTGGCGTTTGCGTTCTGTACGGTGGTCGTTGACCGACGCTGAAAGCGTGTCGGTCCTTCGATCGAGCCGGCTTCTCCAGATAATTAAGTCGGACTCAGTTTGGGTGTAACTGCCTTTTGAAAAGCGGTTGCTCGGTCGGGAAAGGTATTCAGTTGCAGAGACAAACGGACAAAGTCGACGTCGCTTTACAGGAAACCGGATCTGAACGTCCCGCGTTCATGGAAGTACTGGGGCTATTGCCTCCTTACGAAGCAGCGGACGTCAAAGCAGCTTATCGCGCCAAGGCATTACTGGCCCATCCTGATCGAGGGGGAGATCCTGCTGACTTCAATCGGCTGAAGGACGCTTACGATCAAGCGCTGGAATTTGTCGCCTTCTCTGGTAGTCGCCGTGAATGGATTGCCGCTCGCGTAGAGCCTTATCTTTTGCAGGAGGAAGTGGTCGCTGAAGTCATCAAGCGAGGCGGACGAGTTCAGGTTGAACGGATCCCCTGGATGGAAAAGTCGTGCGGAGAAGACTTTGCTCATTTGGCCGAGCGACTGCGACGGATCAAGCTGCATCATGTCGCCGACGGCGACAACTTTCTGAAGTTTCTCGCTGACCATAAAGCTCATTTCCTCGTCGAGCTTGATTTGACGGGAAGCCGAATCACCAGCCAGGGGCTGAATCATCTTTCGTCGTTCGACGTGCTGCGCAGCCTTAACCTGAGCGGCACAGGTGCGGACGCTCGATCGTTGCGTAAGCTGCTGCCATGCTTACCGTCGCTTGAGTGGCTCAATGTCCGTGGCACGAAGCTGGGGTGGTGGAACCGGTTCTTACTGCGACGCGCCTTTTCTCACATTTCGATCGTGACGGACCCGACCCCCGCTGTCGTTCCCGGAAGCGAAACGGTCGACCACAGTTGAGGATTCCGGGATGGAGCCGATTCTTCGAATTCGACTCCGAATGCCCGAGTTCGAAGAAAAGGTGACTTCCGCGCTACTGGTCCATGGGGGGCGTAAGACGCCTCCTTCCGGTCAGCACAGAGCGAACTGAACTCGGATCGCTCCGCGTGTTCCAGAACTCTGTGCGTATCTGACCGATCCCTTCCTCACGTCATTTTAGTGCGTTGTCGCAGGTCCGTCTTTGCGCGGTTACTGACTGCAATGGTTCCTCCAGTTCTTCAATTATTGGACAGCCACGGCGGGTGCAACTCGATCTGAATGTCGCTACGATCAGCCCAGATTACCCGTGCGATCGAGCGGGTGATGTAGAACGCACTGGAACGTCAAGAAGAATTCGGTTGGATAAGGATCGTCATGAACTTTGCTCCTTTGTTCAGATCGGTGGGGTTGCTGCTTGTTTGTCTTGTGACGTACTCCCACCCGGAGGTTTTCGGTGGCGAGGCATTGCGAGTGGGAATCGCGGAGGTGGACATCACCCCTCCTGTCGGTTTTCCTATGGCGGGCTACTACCACGAACGACTGGCAGAAGGGGTGATTGACCCGCTGAAGGCGAAAGCAATTGTCTTCCGGGACGGCGATACTTCGGCGGCGCTGGTTGTCTGCGACCTGATTGGGATTGCTACGGATCTGGTGAAGGAGATTCGCAAGCGAGCCTCGACAGAAACGGGGATCCCGGTTTCCAATATTGTGATCACGGCCACGCACTCGCACACCGCGCCGGATTATATGAAGGAGCTTTACCTGAAGCTCGGGAAAGAGAATCAGGCACCGATGCGGGCAGAATTCATCGAGAAGCTGATTGCTGGCCCAGCGGATGCCATTCGCAAGGCTCATGCGACGGCGAAGCCTGCGCTTCTGGAAGCGGGATCGGCGACACAACTGATCCCTGTTTCGTTTAACCGCCGCTCTGTCATGCGCGACGGCAGCGTCAAGACGTGGCAGAGTCATGATAATCCTGACGTTGTCCGAGCTGCCGGCCCAATCGATCCCCGAATCGAACTGCTAGCTGTTCGCGATGAGACCGGTGTGGCGAGGGGGATTCTCAGCAATTTCGCACTGCATCTCGATACCGTCGGCGGCATGCGATGGAGCGCGGACTACCCGTACTTTATTGATCAGGCACTCAAGAAATCCCTTGGGAATGAAGTGGTTTCGATCTTCGGAACGGGTTGCTGTGGAGACATCAATCACGTCAATCCTAACAGCAAAGAGCGAAACAAGGCCGACTACATTGGAACCAGCATCGCGGAATCCATAGAGCGTGACCTGGGGAAGCTCAAGCCGTTGGCGAAGACGAAACTCGTCGCGAAGTCGGAAGTCGTCCAACTCCCTCTGCAGGAAGCGACTGAAGACGAAGTGAAGTGGGCGATCGAGATCCTGCAAAAGGCTTACCGCAAGGAAACGGTGGACTTTTTTGATCACGTCACCGCGCACAAGAAAATTATGCTCGATCAATTCCGCCATCGTGAACCCTACGCCAACGCCATTGATCACATCACGTGGGGACTGAGCCATTCGCTGAAGGGGATCGGCGAGACGATTCCCGCGGAAGTGAACGTCATTACACTGGGACAAGACGTGGCAATTGTCTGTCTTCCGGGCGAGGTCTTCGTCGAACTGGGTATGGCCATCAAGCAGGGGTCTCCCTTCAAAACGACTCTGGTGATCGAACTGTCGAACTGTGTCGAAACGATCTACATCCCCAACCGTCCCGCCTATGCCGGGGGGAGTTACGAAGTGACAAACTCTGCAACGAAGCCCGGTTCCGGCGAAATGCTTGTCGAGACTGCACTTCGACTTCTGCGCGAGGCTGCATCGGCATCCAATTGACTTACCCCTGAGACTGGATGACAATCTCAGGTACAAAGTCTTTCGAGCTCGCTGCTGAAGGGACATGACCATGTCTGCTCACCGATGGATGCTTCTGGGTGTCACTGTGGCAATTGGCGCGTTGTGGACGCAGGGCCAGGCCAATGCCCAGCAGATCTACGTCGGCAGTACGCCTGCTGAGATGCAATATCCTCGCAGCATGGGGCTCGATTCCAATGGCCGGGCGGTTGGCGTCGAAGGTCGGTCCGTCGACCAGTACGGAACTTACACTGATGACTACGGACGCCAGACGATGGCCGGCCCGGCAACTTTCATGGCCGTCCCCGGGCACTATCATGGGGGCGGCTACACCTCGGGCGGATACTATCCGGGTGGTTTCAGCGGACTTGGGTATTCCAACAGTATTGGGTATTCCGTCGGGCTAAGCGGTTACTCGGGGGGCTACTATTCGGCAGGCTATGGAGGGCCCGGGCCGGTCGTTGCAACAAACACTCTGCTGGCACCTCGGACGATTGTCGTGGGAGGTGTCTATCCTTCCAGAACAGTCTTGAATAATGCAACTCGTGGTGGAGTAATCGAATACACACACGGCGGAAACGGGTATGTCTACACCCCTGGATCGTCGTACCAGACGGTAATCTCGTCAGGTCCATCAATTTTCCCTGCTACGACGATCATTGAATCTTCTCAACCTCCAGTCATCATCGAGCAGAAGTCGAACAAGTTTCTTAACAATTCGAAAGTAACAGCCGCTCGGGGGACGGGCGGGACCGCCGAGATCAAGTTGATCTTTCCGAAAGAAGCGACGGGGGCACTTTCGTATGTATTGAACGGAACAACGTACACGATCAAGCCGGGGTATCATCAGACGTTCGTGGACGACCGGGTCTGGACGATTGAATTTTTGCGGGGGGGGAATCGCAGTCTGCCAATGCGATATCAATTGACAGCGGGAACATACATTTTCGAAGCCGACGAAAACGGGTGGGACCTGAAACAGGTTCCCCAGGTAATTCAGGCTGTGGACCAGACTGTTCCAACCCCTCCCCCTCCCGCACCGGTGCCGAACCCTGGTCTGTAGCGATGCGTTGGTGTTTCTCCTGACGAGCAAGTTTTTTCTCCCTTAAATACAACAAAACATCTCCGAAAATCGTTGAATCCGTCGAAGGTCTTGCCCGACCGTCCATCATCGATCGGATTGAAAGCAATCGAATGAATCAGACTGTGCAAATGATTGGACTGGGCGAGCTTCTGTGGGATTGTTTTCCTCATGGCCGTCTTCCCGGTGGTGCTCCCGCGAATGTGGCCTTTCATGCCCAGCAGCTTGGACTGTCGGCGGCGGTCGCCACGCGTGTCGGTGTTGAGGAACTGGGGGATGAGCTTTGTCAGTTCCTTCGATCGCGTGGGCTCAGTACCGACCTTGTCCAGCGTGACTCGAAGCATCACACAGGTACGGTCACCATCTGGCCCGCGTCGAAGAATAATGCGGGGTACACCTTTCTGGAAAACTCTGCCTGGGACTTCCTGGAACCCGAGCAAGAGTTGCTGGATGCAGTCAGGTCCGCCAAGGCGATCTGCTTCGGGACACTGGGGCAGAGAAGGCCGGTCTCTCGCAGTACGATTCATCATTGTTTGCGGCTCACTTCCGATGATTGCCTGATCGTGTACGACGTGAACCTTCGTCCCCCGTTCTTTGCAAAGGACTGGATTCTCAAGTCCATCGCCCAGTCGGATATCGTCAAACTGAACGATGACGAAGTCAAAGTCCTCGCCAAACTGTTTGAGTTCGGTTCCGACGACGAAATTCGCTTCGCAAAAGGTCTCCTCGACGATCATCCTGGACTCCGGCTGGTCTGTGTCACCCGGGGGAGTCGGGGCTGTCTGGCCGTGACGTGTGACGAGGTCATCGAACTACCGGGAATTCCCGTTGAAGTCGGCGACACCGTCGGTGCGGGTGATGCCTTTACTGCGGCGATTATCTATGGCCATCTGCAGAAGTGGTCTCTGGAAGCGTCACTGACGTTAGCCAACCAGTTTGGCGCCCTTGTCGCCAGTCGAGTCGGCGCCATGCCAATCCTGACGGAAGAGCTTGCTGGGCTTAAGTCCAGTCTTGACTGGTCTTTCCGTGACACAAGAGTGTCTCCCTAGACGGTCGGTCGACGGCGGGAAAAGGCCGGTTTGTTTCTGAGCCCGATTGCTCCCGTTTCCAAGTTGCACTCGCTATTGTGTAACGCCCACTCCCTCGCCTGATTCGACGCTTTTGGTACCCCTGCTGGGCGAAATTGAAGGTATCCAGGCGGTGGGTGCAAGCATTGAAACGCCCCTGTTTTCGAGGACTTTACGATGAAAAATGTGCTGGCTGTCATTCTCGGCGGGGGAAAAGGGAGCCGCCTCTTCCCACTGACGGAAGTTCGATCGAAGCCGGCCGTCCCACTGGCGGGAAAGTATCGTCTGATCGACATCCCGATTTCGAACTGCATCAACAGCGGGATTAACCGCATCTTTCTGCTGACTCAATTCAACTCGGTGAGTCTGCATGCCCACATTCGCCAGACGTACAGTTTCGATCAGTTTGACGGAGGGTTTGTTGAGATTCTGGCCGCTCAGCAAACGATGGAAGGAAATAACTGGTACGAAGGTACGGCGGACGCAGTTCGCAAGAATCTTCGTCATTTTGATCAAGCAGGCTATGACTACGTTCTGATCCTCTCTGGCGACCAGCTCTACCGCATGGACTTCGCCAAGATGCTGGAAGCTCATAAGGAAGCAGGGGCTCACGTGTCGATCGCGGCGTTGCCAGTCACGCGCGAGGCAGCGCGTGGCTTCGGTATCATGCGTGTGGACGACGAAGGGCGGGTTAAGGGGTTTCTTGAGAAGCCGAAGTCGGATGAAGAGATCGACAATCTCGTTCGAACCGATCCCGCCTGGATTGATGCGCGGGGTGTGAAAAGTCACGGTCGCGATTGCCTGGCCAGCATGGGGATCTACCTCTTCAATCTGAAGACTCTGGTGGACCTGCTTTCGAAGTCGGACTACCAGGACTTCGGCAAAGAGGTCTTTCCCATGTCGATCCGCACTCATCACGTGCATGCCCATCTCTTCGATGGCTATTGGGAAGATATTGGAACGATTCGATCGTTCTACGAGGCGAATCTCGATCTGACGTTGCCGAATGCGCCGTTCAAGCTCGAGGACCAGGAGCGGCCAATTTACACCCATGCCCGGTTCCTTCCTCCCAGTCGCTGCGACGGCGTGCATGTTAAACGAAGTCTGATTGCGGATGGTTGCGTCATTGGCGAAGGTTCCACGATTGAAAACAGCGTCATCGGGCTGAGATGCAAGATTGGCAAAAACGTCACCATTGCAAATTCGATCCTGATGGGTTCGGACGACTATCAGAGTGAAGAAGAGATCCAGGCCGATGCGAATGCAGGGATTCCCAGTATTGGTGTCGGGGATGGCTGTCTGCTGGATGGAGTCATCGTGGACAAAAATTGTCGTATTGGCGACGGAGTCCATGTGCGGGGCGGCGACGTATTGAAGGTTCCCGAAAATCCCGCGGTCGTTATTCAGGATGGCGTCATCGTCATTCCCAAAGGGACCATCCTGCCCGACCGGTGGCAGCTCTAAACAATGACTCATCGGTTCTATTCACCTCAACTTCCTGAGACTGGTTCCGTCTGCCTTGCGGACAGTGAAGCCCACCACATGATCCACGTCTTGAGGACTCAGGTGGGTGATTCGGCTGAGCTGTTCGACGGGCGGGGGCTGGTTGCGACCTGCCGTGTCGTGCAGCTCCGCAAGCGGGATGTCACGCTCGATGTTCTGGAGACGCGACGGACACCGACGGCATCGAGAGAGCTGGTTCTTGCGACGGCTGTTCCCAAGGGAGACCGATTTGACTGGCTGATCGAGAAGGCCACAGAACTGGGCGTGACTCGCATCATTCCCATCACGACCACGCGGAGCGTCGTGGACCCACGCGAGAGCAAACTGGATAAGCTCCGTCAGACAGTTATTGCCGCCTGTAAGCAGTCGTGCCGGAACCATCTGATGGAAATCGCGGCCGTCACTCCCTGGAGCAAGTTTATTGAGGTGACCGAACCGGGCTCCCACCTGTTCGTGGCCCATCCTCAAGGAGGGTCGGTCGAGGAATTGCTTCGGAAATGTGCGAGCGACACAAACCCCATCATTTTCGCGATCGGGCCTGAAGGGGGATTCTCGGAAGAAGAAGTCGCACTGGCCCTCTCTCGCGGGGCGGGGACGATTCATCTCGGTGGGCAGATTCTGAGGATCGAGACGGCGGCCCTTGCGCTGGCTGCACGCTTTCTGCTTTGACATTTCCGTGTTTGAATCGCGGATGTGCGGATGACGGCGTGGGGTTTGTGCTGGCATAAATGGACTCTGCAGTGGCGAGAACGGATCAAATCAAACGGAACCTTGGACCGACGCTTGTCCGCCCACACGAAATTGCTAAACTTCCGATCTGAACCAACGGTTCACTCGAGTGTCCTCTCAGGGCATCGATGATGGCGAGGTAGCTCAGCTGGTTAGAGCACAGGCTTCATAAGCCTGGGGTCGCGGGTTCAAGTCCCGCCCTCGCTACTTTCGATTTTTCTGACCTGTTTTGTGCAATCAGCTCCTGGACACTCATCTGCAAATGAGGATGGGACGCTGTAATCGATAACTTCTGACATCTTGCCATTTCGAGGCAAGTCTGTTTCGATGCGTTGAGCGGTCGTTCGCTCCGCGTGCTCTCGTGCAACCCGCGTGACATTGATCAAGCGGTTTGATATCAATCGTCGCGGTGAGATTCGTTTGCATGGGCACCTGTCCGCAACGAGATTCCACCGGCTCTATCAAAAAAATCTCGCAAAGGTCGTCGCGGTATCATGGAAGCTGGAATCGTCGGGCTCCCCAATGTGGGCAAAAGTACTTTGTTCAATGCACTCACCATGTCGAAGGCGGCTCAGAGTGCAAACTATCCGTTTTGTACGATTGAGCCGAACGAAGGAATCGTCAGCGTTCCCGATGACCGGTTGCGTCGGATCAGTCAGTACATCGTGCCCAAAAAGCTGGTCCCCGCCGCGCTGAAGCTGGTCGATATCGCGGGGATTGTGAAAGGGGCCAGCGAAGGGCAGGGGTTGGGCAATAAGTTCCTGACTCATATCCGTGAAGTCGACGCCATTCTCCAGGTCGTTCGCTGCTTCGACGATCCCGATGTCATTCACGTTTCCGGTACGGTGAATCCCGTCGCCGATATCGAAACGATTGAGATTGAACTGATGCTGGCGGATATCCAGACCTTGGAAAATTCGCTGGCGAAGGCTGAGCGAACCGCTCGAAGCGGCGACAAGGACGCGAAGCTGCGGGTCGAGGTGATCAAGAAATGCCTGGCGCATCTGACCACAGACCAGCCGCTGCGGAAAATGGAATTCGACGAGAATGAAGCCAAGGTCGTCTCCAGTTACGGCTTGATGACAGCGAAACCCATTTTGTACGTGGCGAACGTCGACGAAAACGACCTGGAAGGCACTGGAAAGCTTGTCCAGCAGGTTCGTGACTTTGCGAATAAGGTCGGGGCTTCCGTTGTCCCCGTCTGTGCGAAGCTCGAAGCGGAAATCGCGGAACTCGACGAGGCTGATCGGAAAGAAATGCTTGAGGGAGCCGGTTTGTCGGAACCCGCATTGGCCGTTCTGGCGCGTGAGGCCTACCGAGTTCTCGGTCTGCAGAGCTACTTCACGGCGGGCGAGATCGAAGTACGGGCCTGGACAATTCCGATTGGGGCGACGGCCCCTCAGGCTGCGGGGGTGATCCATACTGATTTCGAGAAAGGCTTCATTCGGGCCGAGGTCTACACCCTGGCTGATCTGGAAACCTACAAGTCCGAAAAAGAAATCCGATCCGCTGGCAAATTGCGGGTGGAAGGCAAAAGCTATGTGATGCAGGATGGTGATATTTGTCATTTCCTTTTCAACTGAGCTGAACTGCGGCTTCTCATTCGAAAGGTCGGTCGATGTCTCGCGATCATCAGTCAAGTCGACGCTCGTTTCTGAAACAGGCTGCCCTCGGCGCATTCGCAGCTCCGGTATTCATCCGGAATCTGCGAGCCGCTTCGCCGAATGACGTCGTCCGTCATGCCAGCTTTGGTGCGTCGGGAATGGCGTTCGCCGACCTATCTGCCATCATCACACATCCTCAGGTGAAATTGACCTGCGTTGCTGAAGTCGACCTGCAACGGGCCGAGAAGCTGAAGCAGACCTTTCCTGAATTGCGCGTCTACCAGGACTGGCGGCAGATGCTGGACGCGGAAGAGGGAAAGCTGGATTCCGTCAATGTTTCGACCCCTGACCACATGCATGCTTCGATGGCGATGGCGTCAATGGAGCGGGGACTGCATGTTTACGGTCAGAAGCCGCTGACGCATGACGTTTATGATTCAAGACGATTGGCAGAATACGCGGGAAAGAAAAATCTGGTGACCCAGATGGGGATTCAGATTCACTCTCATCCTGCCTATCGCTCGGCGGTGCAGTTGATTCAGGAAGGAGCGATCGGGAAGGTCACCAGCGTTCATTCCTGGAGTAGTAAAAAATGGGGCGACGATACCGAGCGACCCGATCGCAGCGATCCGGTACCCGACAGTCTGAACTGGGACCAATGGCAGGGGGTCTGTGAAACGCGCCCCTTCATCGGTGGAGGTTACTACCATCCGGGTAGCTGGCGCCGTCGACTCGATTTTGGTACGGGAACATTCGGGGATATGGGATGCCATATTTTCGACCCTGTGTTCAAGGCTCTCGAACTGACTGCTCCATTGACGCTGAAGTCGACGGGGCCTGCGCCCAATGCCCATAACTGGGCCAATAATGCTGTGGTGCATCTCACGTTTCCTCAGACGAAGCACACCACCGGACCGGTGGTTCCCATCACCTGGTATGACGGGGACGAGCGACCGGGGGACGAGATCACCTCGCGATGGTTGAAAAACCGACCCTTGCCCGAGCAAGGCTCACTGTTCATCGGTGAAAAAGGGGCGTTGCTGTTACCCCACGTCGAAATGCCAATTCTCCTGCCGGAAGAGACCTACAAGGACTATGCCCGGCCGAAGCTGGATGACATCAATCATTGGCATCAGTTCATTGATGCCGTGCGAGGTAAGGGAAAAACATCGGCCCACTTTGGCTACGCGGGCCCACTGACCGAGAGTGTCCTGCTGGGAGGTGTCGCGACTTTCTTCCCTCAGGAAACCCTTGAGTGGGACGCTGCCAGCCTGCAGTTTAAGAATAAACCTGAAGCTGCCATTCGACTGCGTAAGCCTCCCCGTAAGGGCTGGGAAGTCAAAGGGCTCAGTTGAGCTCTCTTCTCTCTATCGGCCTTCGCCCAGATTGTCCGCCCACATCCGTCGTACAGCGTCGGGTGTGGGCTGATCGGTTCCCTGGAATAAATCGGTAAGCCGATTTCTGAATGACTGCTTGGCGTGAGCGCAACTGCCGGTGGATTCCGCCTGCCGCGTTTGAGAGTACCTCCTTTTACTGACACCGTGGTTGAGTTCTGGTCCACATCCATGGTGAGCCGAGCTGCGTGGGTACTCCTGTCAGCGTTGGCGGTCAAGAAGTACCCTTCGCGAGTTCACTCAGGTCGTGGCAACGGTTGCAGGGGCCATGGTGTTGGCGTCGTCATTGTTCGGTGACCGTTGCACAAACCAGGGATAGATCGCCGGCATGACCAGCGCCGTCAACAGGGTTGATGTGATCAAGCCGCCGATCACCACGGTTGCCAGGGGCCGTTGGATTTCTGCTCCTGCCGTGTGAGACAATGCCATGGGCAGGAAGCCCAGGCTGGCGACGAGAGCCGTCATCAGCACTGGCCGTAAACGATTGACCGCAGTCTCTTCCGCTGCTGCCTTCGGTGAAAAACCTGCCACGCGAAGATGCTCCGCCGCGCTGACCCACACCAGTCCGTTGAGGACCGCGACCCCGAACAGAGCGATGAAACCGACACCGGCGGAAATGCTGAATGGCATTCCACGCAAGGCCAGAGCATAGATGCCCCCTGAGGCCGCCATTGGAATCGCCAGGAAGATCAGGCTGGCAAGTCGGCCTGAGTGGAACGTGGTGTGAAGCAGCAGGAAGATCAGCACCAGGACCACCGGGGTCACCAGCAACAGACGCTGTTTGGCCGACTGGAGATTCTTGAAGTCGCCGCCCCATTCAATTTCGTAACCTGTGGGGAGTTTCACATTTTCGGAAATGGCTTTCTGAGCGTCGTAGACGAAACTCTCGACATCGCGGCCGCGGACGTTGCATTGTACGTAGGTACGTCGCTGTGTCCGCTCGTGTTCGACGCCTGGAGGGGTTTCTTCGGTAATCAGGTCGGCAAGCTCACCCAGAGGAATCTGGCGGCCGTTCGGGGCAAAGATGGGAATCTGCTCAAGGCGATAAAGGTTGGTCCGCCATTCGACAGGGATACGAACCATAATGGGGAACCGCATTCGTCCGCGGAAGACTTCACCCACTTTGTGGCCCCCCATGGTGGCGACAGTCTGCATGACCTGATCTGCATCGATTCCATAGCGGGCGAGTGCTTCGGGTTTGACCTGAATGCGAACAGTGGGAAGATTCGCCTGATGTTCGGCTTTCACATCGACAGCTCCCGGAATTGTGTGCAGAGACTTTTCCACCTGCTTTCCGATCCGGGCGAGACTCTCGAGTTCCGCCAGATTGGAGGAATCTCCACTCCCCTGCAGCGACCCGCTGGGGGCATAAATCAGGACGGCCACGTTGGCCTTCACTCCCGCGACCAGTTCATCGACGCGCATCTCGATCGGTTGAGTAAAGGCAAACAGCGCACCGGGGACATTGCTATTGAGTACAACTCGCATTTCGTCGAACAGTTCTTCGCGTGATTTTTCCTTCGGCCAATCCTTTTCTGGCTTCAGCAGCACCCACACGTCTGTTTGCTGTACCCCCATCACGTCGTTGGCAATTTCTGGACGTCCGGTCTTGCAGAACACCGTTTTCACTTCGGGGAATGCCAGCAGCAGGGATTCAACCTGTTTGCCCATGGGGATCGAATCCTCGAGTGTGGCGCTGGGCAACCGGTTAATTTCGATGAGCAGGTCCCCTTCATCCAGCTTGGGCATGAACTCGCCACCTAGATGCATGGCGATCGGAATGCTGACGGCAAACAGCAGCAACGCCGCCCCCACGGTCAGAACGGGGTGCAGCACGGTGCGATGAACAATGGGATGGTATACCTTATGGAACATCCGGATGATGAAGATCTCTTTTTCTTCCATCTTGCGAGGCAGCGCCAGTGACGCCATCACCGGCATGAGTGTCAGCGACAGGACAAGAGACCCTGCCAGCGCGAAGAGAACAGTCAGGGCCATTGGTCGGAACAGCTTTCCTTCCGTCCCCTGCAGGGTGAGCAGCGGCAGATAGACGATCGAGATGATCAGCTCGCCGAACATGGTCGGTTTACGAACTTCAATCGCCGCGTCCCGGATGACCTCCAGATGGGGCCGTCCCTCTTTATTGTGCGAGATCCGGCGCATGCAGTTTTCCACCATGATGACCGAACTGTCGACGATCAGTCCAAAGTCGATGGCACCGAGACTCATCAAACTGGCCGTAATCCCCGTCATGGCCATCATGTTTGCGGCGAACAGCATGGACAGGGGAATTGCCAGAGCGACGACGATTCCCGCACGCAGGCTCCCCAGCATCACCAGCAGCACGATGACGACCAGAGTTCCCCCTTCCAGCAGGTTCTTCTCCACGGTGTGCAGCGTGCGATTGATCAGTTCAGCCCGATCATAGGTCACTTCGGTGTAGACCCCCTTGGGAAGGGTTTTATTAATTTCCTCCAGACGTTCTTTTGCAGCCATCACGACGGTGCGGGAATTGGAGCCCCACAGCATCATCACCATCCCCATCACCGCCTCGCCCCGACCATCGCGGGTCACCGCACCCTGGCGCGTCAGCGGGGCAATTGTCACATCGGCGACATCACGCACGAGTACAGGAGTTCCATCCGGATTCCCCCGGATGACGACATTCTCAATATCGGATTCATTGGTGAGCAGTGCTGACCCTCGGATGAATCGCTGCTCTCCATGATGAACGACGTAGCCTCCACCCGACGTTCCATTATTGGATGAAACAGCCTGAAACAGTTCAGGCAGCGAGACGGCGAAGCTGGCGAGTCGATCGGGATCGGGCTGGACTTCGAACGATTGGTAGTAACCCCCGTGCGAGTTGATTTCGGTTACTCCAGCGACCTGACGTAATCGAGGTGCAATCTGCCATTCAAGGATCGTTCGCAGGTCCATGGGAGAATAGCCTTCGCCACGAACTTCAAACTGGAGAATTTCTCCCAGAGCTGTAGTCAGGGGATTCAGTTTGGGAGTGCCATATCCTTTGGGAACTCGCTCGGCGGCATCAATGAGACGTTCTGCAATCAGTTGCCGGCCGCGAAAGACGTCAGTTCCTTCGTGGAAAACGACTGTGACCAGTGAGAGACCAAACTTCGAGACGCTGCGAATTTCTTCCACATTGGGCAGCCCACTCATGGTCAGCTCAACAGGGGACGTGACATACTGCTCGACTTCGAGTGGGGACAGCGCACCTGCTTCGGTGACGATCTGAACCTGAACGTTGGTCATATCGGGAACGGCATCAATCGGAAGGTTGACGGCCGAATAGATTCCCAGGCCGGCCATGATGACAATCATGGAAATGACCAGCATCCGATTATTCAGCGAAACGTCGATGAGCTTTTCAAGCATGGCAGGTGATTCTCGGCAGAGTAATTTGGCCCTGATTTCGTGGCCGCATTCTATCGGGGAACATCGCTGGAATGGCGTAATTCTCTCGACAAAGTAAGCAATTCGTTTGTACTAATGGGGCTGAAACGGGCAAACTTGTTGAAACCCGAACTTGTTGGTGCGGGCTGTTTATCGCTTTCGAGATCCCTAAATTCTGACTTCGATCGATCGGGCGATTCAGGGCATCTCTGGTCAAACGCTTCCGCCTTCTGCAGTGGGGAATTTGGTTTTGATCATTCCGTTTCGCATTGCGTGCGCTGTTGCGATCTCATTTAATCATCCGATGAATATAACCCGCTGAAGCCTGTTCCCTTCCTTCGCATCCACCGTTTGTCACGTCACTTGCAAAGGGCTATTCCGTGAAACTTGCGCATCGATCTGTCTTGTTAGCGGTGACGGTGGCTTCCTCACTGATCCTGATGCTGTGCACTCACGGTCCCACAGTTCGGGCACAGCAGGGGAAAGGGAAACCGAAGATCCTGAAGTCCACATCGTCGGTGGAGGTCAAGCAGATCGATGCCCGACTGCAGAAGCTGCAAGACAACTTCGAAGCCGAGTCGAAGGCGATCATTGATGGTTATGAGCGTTCGGGGCAGTTTGATCGGGCCAAGTTTCTGCTGGAAGTTCTGCTGAAGCTGGATCCCAGCAACGAAGATTTCAAGAAACGAGTGACGGAACTTGAAGACCAGTTGCTCAAGACGACGGAATTCGACATCAAGTTTGATGCAGCAAGCGATTGGACTCCTGTCGGGACAGTCCAGAAAGACAAGTTGACCCGGGTCGAAGCGAGCGGGGATTACAAACTGATCATGACCGCCGCAACGGTGACCGCAGACGGGTTTCCTTCGGACAATGTCATGCAGGACCTGATCAGTCGCGTACCGACCGGTGCCCTGATGGGTATGGTTGTCACGGACGAAAATCAATCCGGCAAACAGCCCCCGGAACCGTTCCCCATCAAATCCAAACTCGAATTTACGCCGAAGAAGGAGGGGGTCCTGTATCTGAAGGTCAATTCGCCTCCGGGGGCGAAGTGTGTCGGTGATCTGAAAGTGAAAGTCAGCGGCGTGACGCGTGCGTCCTAGGAATCGGAAAAAGGAACGAGGATGACGCATCCGTCGGTACCCATTGTCAAGTGTTCGATCGCAACGGATCTGTCGTCCTCCGAACTTGCCGCACAAGCTGACGGTCGCCCCTCGTGGAAGGTCGGGATTGTCGGTCTTGGGGCGCAAGGGCTGTATCAGCTGGAACGGACCCGTCTGAACTCGCAGATTGAGACAGCGATTGTTTATGACCCTGATCCGCGCAAGCGACAGTTCGCCGCAGGATTCGGGGTCATCGCGGCGGATGAACTGTCTCGCGTCACTGCCGGGGGGAAAACCGACGCCGTTTTCCTGACTGGCCCGTTGGGGGCAGAGACGGCGTCGGCGATTCTCGAAAGTGGTCAGCATCTTGTTCTCGATCGTCCATGGACATTGACGTGTGAGGAACTGCAGTCCATTCAAATGCGTGCCGAGTCGGCACAGCTTTCCGCGACGTACTTCTGCCCGCGACGGTGGACGGCGGACGTCCTTTGTGCTGCCGAGGCCGTCCGTTCCGGGCGGCTTGGCAACGTATATTCTGTGCAATATCTGTCCTGCACCAGGCATCTTCCTCCGCTTTCCGGCAGCCGAGGGGTTCTGCGAGAATTCGGGTTTGATCTGCTTGACCAACTGCGAGCATTGGTCGCTGCTCAGCCGATCTCCGTCTTTGGAAAAATGGACGCGGACCCTCAACGGGGGGACGATTGCGCGTTCCTGGCCGTGATGGAATTCCAGAATCAGTGTCGCGCTGAAATCCGGATTGACTCGCGTTCTCGACTTGGTTTCCGAACCGGCTGGATTCTCGAAGGAACATCCGGGAGCTATCGAGGTGAACGTCTCTTGACGGAAACACTCGACGGCGAAATCGTCGACCAGCCTCTGGAGCGGCCCGTTTGTCACGCGGACCCGTTCCTGGCTGAACTGCCCGCCGCGTGGCAGGGTCAGCCCTGTCGACTTCCTTCACTGAGGGACGCTGCCAGCATCGTTGCTGTGATCAACGCAATTGAACAATCCTCACGCACAGGTGAAGTGGTCAGGCTTTAGTGCTTTCAGGCGAGTACTTCCGAGACGACCTTGCCATGCACATCGGTCAGTCGGAAATCGCGTCCCTGGAAACGATAGGTCAAGCGTGTGTGGTCCAGGCCTAACTGATTGAGAATCGTTGCCTGCAGGTCGTGCACGTGGACCGGGTTACTGACGATGTTGTACGAGTATTCGTCTGTTTCTCCGAGGACCGTCCCCGGCTTGACGCCTCCGCCTGCCATCCACATCGAAAAACAACGCGGGTGGTGATCGCGGCCGTAAGTCGTATCAGTGATGGCACCCTGACAATAGACAGTTCGACCGAATTCACCCCCCCAGATCACCAGCGTATCATCGAGCAGTCCCCGTTGCTTCAGGTCCATTACGAGGGCTGCTGACGCCTGGTCCGTCTCTTTGCATTGCTGAACCATTCGAGCGGGAAGCCCACCGTGATGATCCCAGTCACGGTGATAAAGCTGGATGAACCGAACACCCCGCTCCACGAGGCGACGGGCCAGCAGACAATTGGCAGCATAAGTCCCCGGCTTCTTCGAGTCTTCTCCGTACAGTTCGAATGTGTGAGGGGACTCGTGCGACAGATCCATCAGTTCCGGAACCGAGGTTTGCATCCGAAATGCCAGTTCGTATTGGGCGATTCGGGCGGTGATCTCGGGATCGCCGACGTCCTGGTACTGCATCCCGTTCAACTCGGCCAGTCCATCCAGCATCTGCCGGCGACCCTGGCGGTCCATTCCCTGTGGATCAGACAGGTACAATACGGGGTCGCCCACGCCCCGCAGCTTCACTCCCTGATGCTGTGACGGAAGAAAGCCACTTCCCCACAGACGTGCCAACAGACCCTGTCCCTTGGTTGCCCCATTGGAGATCATCACCACGAACGCGGGAAGATCTTCGTTCATCGTCCCCAACCCGTAATCGACCCACGATCCGAAACTGGGACGCCCAGGCAACTGGCTCCCTGTTTGAATGAACGTGATGGCCGGATCGTGATTGATGGCTTCTGTATGCATCGAGCGAATGAGGCACATTTCGTCGACGATCTTGGCCGTGTGCGGCAACATCTCGCTGAGCCACGTCCCCGACTGGCCGTGCTGAGCAAACTTGAACTTCGAGGCGACAACGGGAAAACTCGATTGCCCTGAGGTCATCCCCGTCAGTCGTTGCCCCATGCGAATTGATGCGGGAAGTTCCTGCTTGTGGAATTCGGCTAACCGCGGCTTGTAGTCGAACAAGTCCATCTGCGAGGGGGCGCCGGATTGAAACATCCAGATGACCCGCTTGGCCCTGGGGGCGATGTGACTGACAGGCAGAGGATTGTTTGCCTGTGTGTCCCGTCCCAGCAAGGAAGCGAGTGCTGCCGTTCCCAGTCCTGTTGCGGAGCGACCGAAAAAATGGCGTCGCGTCAGTTTATCAGCCCTTGCCGTCAAGTAAGACAAGTCAGTCATTTCGGCATCTTTCATTTGGCATTCTCGGAGCGACGGAATCCCGGGGGCAGGTCCATCAATCGATCGAGGCACTTGAGGAGCGGCGTCGATTCTTGGAGCGTCTGTTCGTCTTTCCGAAATTGTCCGTTCATCGGTCCATAAGGATAAGGCGAAATGAGTGAGTCGCCAAGTCGAGGTCGTGATTGCGTTATTCGATCAAGATCAAATCAAGTCCCGTTCTGCTGGACACTGCAGTCGCCGGCAAAATCCGGGCTGAATCTCGTAGCCCGCGCAGTGATTGCGCGAGCTAAGGTTGGCTTGTGCACTGAAATAATTGGGTTGTCCAGCTTCCATTGGGAGCAAGTTCCCACAACCGGTATTCCGGGGGGCCAAGGTCGATCACAAGTTGCTCGGTTCTGGGGCGGAATTTTGGACCCACGGCCGGCGTTGAGAAGACCGTAGCGTGACCAAAAGAGGCGACAATTTCGTGATGCACGTGCCCGCACCCGATGAGCTGCACCTGGGGAAATTCGTTCAGCAGAAGCTTCAGTTCGGCCGCATCCTGCAGACCAATCTTATCAAGCCAGGGACTGTGGACAGGGACAGGAGGATGATGCAAGAACAACAGCGTACGCAGCGAGCGGGAAGCCGTCAGGCGCTCCTTCAGCCATTGAATTTGATCCGACCCCAGCGATCCCGCGACCTGACCAGAAAGTTGTGAATCCAGCCCGATAATCTGCCAATCCGACCATTGTTCCACGAAATGAATTCGATCAGAGCAGAGGGGCTGAACCCCTGGAAACCGATTTGCAATCGCCGCGCGATTGTCGTGGTTACCTGGGATGACTCGCACCTTACCGATCCAGTCTCCCAATTCTGCGATCACGGCGTCATACGTGGCAGCAGCTTCGTCGTGAGCAATGTCCCCAGTCAGAACGAGCAAGTCGAAATCCGGGAACTGCTGACGGAGATGTTGAAGGACGGATTGAAAGCGGGGCCAGGTCACGATCTCGCGCAGTGCCGTCGCTTTTTCGGTAAACAGGTGGCAGTCGGTCAGTTGAACGATGCGGTGCATTCTGACTTTTCCCCGATTGGACAGTGACTACTGACTCGACCTGCGTTGCAAACGGTCGCCGGTCGGGGCGACGTGGATCACGAATGAGTCGCCTCTACTTGCCTGAATTTCCCATACTTCTGAAATCTTCCGTCGGTCCCCTCACTGTTGCGCGCTGCACATGGTTGAGCACCTTGAGCACCTAATTGGTCAAACCTCTATTTTTCAGGCGTTTCAATTAGATGCTCAAGGTGCGCACGTTTGAGCATCTTGAGCACCTAATCGCGCGTGGCCGCTTGGAGACTTTTCCCACCCTAAAACGGCTGCTCTTAACAGGCAAATCACGAGAGAAATGTCATGGTCGGCCATTGGGTTTTCCCGCAGAGGACGAGGTAACGCTTTAACGAGGCACACAGTCATCAGCGACCCACTGCCCGAACTTGGAGCTGGCCCGTCGAGTCTGGGGTGCCAAATCGGACTCGTATTTTCTGAGTGTATTCCGTCTATCGTACAGATTTACAAAAAGACGTCAAGATTATATGTCGTTTCGAGGTGTCTGGGCGCACGATCTCATCAGGGAGTTCGACGCGTTTCTCGAGCATCAGTCGCATCGGCGAGACCGGACGTCATATTCGTGGGTTGCGCGACAATTCGGGGCTTGGCCGGAGCTGGAACGCAGGGGACAAGTCTGAACAAACTCTCAGACCCTGCGCAGGAACCCGCCACCGAGGCCCTGGCCTGATTTCAGGATTCGCGGACGAGACGTCTGGCTTTCATCTCGAAGCGAGGGAGGGACTCAAAGGGAACAAGTTTGACTTCGGCGTGGAACTGGAGTTTTTGCTTAATCGTCGCCGAAATGCTTTCGACCAGCGTCTCAGGATTGGCCGAAGGGGTCGGTTCCAGTTCCAGACGGATGTGCTGCATCTCGCGGTGACGCGTGACGACAATCCGGAATTCCGCCACCGCAGGAAATTCCCGAACGATCTCTTCGATGCTTGAGGGGAAGACGTTATTTCCCCGAATGATCAGCATGTCATCCGTCCGGCCCTGAATTCCGCCCTTGAGTCGCATCCAGACGCGCCCTGACGGATGGGGATCCTGCGCCACTTCAACCAGATCACCCGTACGGTAACGAATGAGAGGGGAGCCAATACGGCCGAGATTGGTGATGACCAACTCCCCTTTGCCGGTCGTAGAGGGATTGCCGGTTTCGGGATCGATGATCTCGGGGATGCAGGCCGATTCATTGACCGTCAGGCAATCCGTATCGTCTTCGCATTCGGTGGCGAGCGGACCAATCTCTGTCATGCCCCAATGGTCGAACACGCGGGCGCCCCACGCCTGCGCAATGCGGGCCCGCACCGAGGGGATCGAACCTCCGGGTTCTCCCGCAACGAGGACTGCGCGCACGGAGCTCTGAGAGACATCAATCCCTTGCGCGGCGGCGACCTCAGCCAGCCTCAGGGCGTATGTCGGGGTGCATCCAATCCAGGTGACCTGATTCTCGAGGATCAGTTTGAGTCGGGCTTCGCTGCTCATTCCCCCCGCAGCCAGACAGAGGTTTCCCTGGCGTGAAGCCCCCTCGAACGCCGCCCAGAATCCGAGGAACGGGCCGAACGAGAAGGGAAAGCAGAGGCGATCGTCTCGCCGCAGGCCCAGCAAGCGATAAATGGTCGACCAGCATTCCAGCACCCAGTTCCAACTGGCTGACGTATCCATCCAGCGCATCGGTTGACCGGTGGTCGTCCCACTGGTCTGGTGCAACCGGCAGTAGTCGCCCACGGGAAATGTCAGGTTCGTCCCGTAGGGCGCAGCCGACAACTGATCTGCGACTAATTCCGACTTCGCCGTCAGGGGAAGCAAGTGAAGGTCGTCCAGCCCTCGAATCGATTCAGGATCGATTCCTGCGGCGGCGTACTTTTTTGTCCAGAAGGGGTTCGCGGGAATCACTTGTGCCAGAAGTTGCGTCAGCCGATCACCCTGGTATTGGGTAAGCTCGGACCGACTCCACAGTTCCCATCGCTGGTCGCTCGTCACAGCATACCTCTATTAGAAAAGCGTCTTGGGATCGGCGATCCCGGCGGTGGGCGCGGCATTGAACGGCGCGGTCACGGGTTCGCCATCGGCTTTAAAATTGATCAGAACTTCGATCTTCTGCTCGGCCTGTTCCAGAAACGCGTGACAATTCCGCAGTAATCCGATTCCCCGTTCGAATTGGACCAGGGAGGCCTCAAGGCCCAGCGAGTTGTCTTCGAGGTCGCTTACGATCTGCTGAAGTTCACCCATCGCTTCTTCGAAGCTCAAGGTGGGTTTCTCTTGGGTTGTCATCTCGGGAACCGTTGAACTTTCGTCACTTTGTGGGCTCTTTTCCGCCCGGGACCGTTTGGCCAAGCCTGCGTCTCCTTGGAATTCGTTCGTTCCTCACGGTAGGGACCCCTCATTCCGGTTGCAAGCGTGAATTGGTGCCGTGGCAACCCGTGCCGGTCCATCCCGATTGTGGTGACATTCATTCGGACCAGGCGCATTGTGGCTAATCTGCTGGATCTACCAGAAGTTCATGAAAGACAGTTAATGGCGAGGCGCCGACTCGTAGCCCTGAACTCCTGGAACGGAAGTTTTTCACTGAGCCGCCACAATTGCGATTTGTGAGGACCTTCGACGCCGATTGTGCGGACTTCTATGAGGGACCCGCTGTTGCGGATCGGCGTTCTCGGAACATCACCTGGTCCTTCACCCGCCGGTCAGTGGAGTCCCCGTTCCGCGAGCAGTTTTTTCGTCGTGGCGGGGTCGTGCTTCATCCGGATGCGCCAGACCATTTCTTCCGGGGAAACGACATGGACATTGGCTGGAAGCCGATCGGCACACCACAGGGCGGCATCGTAGCCACGCGACGCACCATGTTTCACGGCAATATCCTGGGGAATATTCTCGGCGTCTTCGTCGTCACCCGCTTCGTGTCGGAAATAGGACCAGGCGTGGACGATCACCCAGTCGTCCCGCGTCGATTTTCCAGCAGTGCTCTCTTTAATTTCCCTGGCGACCTTCGCCGGTGTTCCGCTGCGCGGACGGGCGTTGGAGTTTTCCCAGATCGAGTACCGGGCCGTAATCACGGGGATCTCGATCCCGCGCTGGTCTTTAACCCAGAATGTTTTCCCGGCGCCTGCTTCGTAGGGGGCATACTGAAAGACAAGAATGGCGAAAAGGCCATCGGTCTGCTCGGCAATCGTGGCATACGCTTTCATTGCCTTCGCAGACTCGGCTCGCGCGACATTGAATGCCAGGATATGTGTTCCGGTTTGACGCATGTACTTCCAGGTGCGCTGGACCTGGCGCGCCAGTAGTTGGCTCGCTTCAGGCCGCGCATCTCCGAACAGATCCGGGTAGTAGTAGCCTCCTCCCCACTCGATGAATTGATCGTTGCGGGTCTGTGTATGCCAGGCGTACTCCATCGTAACGGGGCAGAGTTGAGCCAGATGTGCGAAGCAGCAGGACCACCCGAACGGAATTTTGCCTCGATGCGGGTTGTTCCAGTAGCTGTTGTTACCGTGGAAAAAATTCGACTGCAGCCACTGCACATTGTCACCGTCGGTCATTGTGAAGCTGACCGTACTGCGGTGGTCATTCCAGTTGATATTCTGATGGTCGAAGGTTTTCTTGACTGCGGGCTGCCGGTTCTCGCTTCCGGCCATCAGGACCGGCAGGTTCATGCACCAGTCCGTTGCCGTCTGAAAGTGGCCATAGATGCTGGTCAATTTTGTTGTCTTGAATTCGTCACCCCCGTTCCAGCCGAGAATGGGGGACAGGGGTTCCAGCCACTCGAGGGCCGCGACGATAGGCTCATCCGCTCCGAACAGGGTGAACGCGTTCTGGGCGATGGCCAGATCACGAGTGTTGGAAATGCGCGGGTCCTGGGCGCAGAGCAGGTGGCGGTTGAATTTGTCCTTGTAGGTTTCAAAGCACCAGGCGAGCGACTTGTCTCTCACATCCAGCAGTCGCGTCAGGCCTGCGGCTTTGGCTTCGGCTTCGATCTCTTCCGAAACGAGCACTCCATCGAGAAGTCCGGCCAGGCTGGTCGCAATATTCACCGACTGATCCATCCCTTCCCGATGGTCCGAGGTTGCTCCGTCTGACCGATCGGTGGAATAGAGAATGTAGCCTTTGATGGTGCCCCGGCGTTTGAAGCGGCCGACCAGTTCCCAGGCCGTGGCGGTCCCTCGCTCTTCGACTGCGGGATGCGCCTTAAGGAATTCCTGATACCAGCGTTCCATGTCGACATTATCGTTGTAGACCCAGACTAATTCGTCGCCATGTCCGTGATTGACGCTCTTTGCCGCCAGCCCTGCGACGGACTGAACGAGCATCTTGATGGCGGGATCACCATGCTCGCGAGATCTCACGAGCCCCTTGGGAACTTTCTGAACGGGCCACCAGCGCGCATCGTCAGCCCGACCGACAGAGCTTATTCCGCAGAGAACGACAAACAGAAGCCATATTTTGTCCGAGACTTTCACGATTGCTTTCTCCCGCATTCCTCAGGGATTGATACGACCGATTGACCATCCACCCGCTGGACTTCGTTCGTAGGCAAAGCGGTCATGCAACCGGCTGGGACGGCCCTGCCAGAACTCGATCCGATCGGGAACCAGCCGATAGCCTCCCCAGTAAGGAGGGCGGGGAATGGGCGATCCTGCAAACTTCTCTCGAAGCTGTTCAACTCTTTGAACCAGTGCTTCGGCCGATTCGAGCGGGCCACTTTGAGAAGATGCCCACGCTCCCAGTTGATTGGAAACGGGGCGGCCTGCGAAATACGCGTCTGATTCTTCTGCGGAGACACGTTCGACGCGTCCTTCGAGTCGAACCTGACGTTCGACTTCTTTCCAGTAAAAGCAGAGTGCCGCGAGGGAATTCTGAGCCAGTTCCCTCCCTTTTCGGCTTTCATAATTCGTGTAGAACGCGAAACCTCGATCGTCAAAGCCCCGCAGATAGACAATCCGTGCCGAGGGGCGGCCGTCAGGAGTGCACGTGGCCAGCGTCATCGCGGGGTATTCAGTGATCGGAAAGTCTCGGGCTTCCTGATACCACTTTCGAAATTGCTCGATGGGGTCGGCAACCAGGTCGGATACATCGAGTTGACCTCGGTTGAAATCGGCATGGACAAAGTCTTCAACCATGGGAAGGGCCTCACAGAAGCGTTCAATGTGCAGGAGGGAGACTGGGATGTCGATGCCAGTTGAGCTGGTCCTTGCGCCCCGTTTCCGTCCTGCTGTTTCAAAGATCACGATGGGAACAATCAAAAGGCATCCGGCGACACGATATTCTCTAAGTTGCCAGATCTTCAT
>NZ_DASWWZ010000112.1:0-3466 GCF_036405755.1 Schlesneria sp. | reverse complement strand
CGCAGTCGACGAAATTCCTGAGGTGGGCTGATTGCAAGTCAGAAGAATCCGCAGTCACGCTCTCAGCACAGTCGTAGACTTTCCAACCTCCCCGGTCAACAACCAGCGTTCCACGGTCGCCGTGGAAAGAGACACCCGAGCTTCTGCCTTCGATTCCATGTGATGACCAGAGTCGATGTTCCCACAGGATTGATTTCTGTTGGAATGCGTACTGCACAGACAGTGTGTCCGGTGTCTCCTGATCGTCATTGAACCCGTACTTCCCCCCTACGGCAGAAACTCGGTGCGGCAGATCGACATCCAGGCCCCAGCGCGCCACATCCAGCATGTGAACTCCCCAATGCGCGAGTTCGCCGCCGCCGTAATCCCAGCACCAGCGCCAGTTGAAGTGGAACCGATTCTGGTTGAAGGGACGTTCGGGTGCTGGCCCCAACCACTGCGCGTAGTCGACATTGGCAGGTTGCTCGCAGTCCGATTTGTGACCGATGGATTTTCTACGGTGAACGATCCAGGCTTTGGCCAGCTTGACGTGGCCCAGTCGTCCGCTGCGAAGGAAGTCGATCGCCGACAGGAAGTGAGCACCACTTCGCTGCTGCAGGCCGACTTGCACAACACGATTGAACCGTTGCGCCGCTGCCATCATCTCCGGCCCTTCGGCGATGAAATGCGTCGCGGGGCTTTCTACGTAGACGTCTTTTCCGGCCTGACAGGCGAGTGATGTCATCCTGGCGTGCCAGTGGTCGGGGGTGGCGATCACGACTGCGTCGATGCCGGGATCATCGAGAAGCCGACGAAAATCCCGTTCGATGGCCGGAGCTTTCTGTCCAGCGTCGACAACTGCATGGAGCGCGGGGGCAAACTGGGATTCATCGACGTCGCACAGGCTGCGGATCTCGATGTCCTGCAGGCGAGCTAACTCACCAGCCAGCAGCTTTCCCTGATTTCGAACACCGATCACGCCAACGCGGACTCGGTCCTGGGCAGAAACGCTCGCGACTGCGGCAGAGGCAGTCGCTGTCAGTCCCACCACGCCGACCGCGACACCCGCCGCACGCTGAGCACTTCGACCCAGGAATTCCCGTCGATTTACTGCACTGCGTTGGGGATTGTCGCTACTCATGGGAATTTCAGTCACTTTGTCCGAATCTGGACCGCCGCTGCCTCGCGGGAGCCGTCAAATGCATACCGGTGCAGGCCGACCCGCACCGGGAATTATGCGTTCCCAGTCTCTTACTATATCCGATCCAGTGCGTCGACCCAACGACCAATCTCCTCTACGGCATGTTCTTCGGGATATTTCGCTCCAACGCCCTTTAGCAGGGTAAAAGAGACGGGAAACTTCAATTTTCGCATTCCGTCGACGGAAGCTTTCACCTTGGAAAGGACTTTGTCGTCTTCGCCACAAAGGAAGAAAAACTGCTGACGATAGTCCGGTTCGTTGTCGGATAATCTTCCGAGCAATGGGGCACCCGCGACGACAACGCCGCGAATGAGGTCTCTGTACTTCGTTCCGACCAGCCAGGCCATTCCTGATCCCGAACCAAACGAATGGAGCACAATCCGACTGGGGTCAATCGTATACTTTTCCCGGAAATGGGCGATCAAGGCGCGAATAAACTCTGCTTCACCGGGTTGCCACCCAGCGACCTTTTCTGATTTGGGTGCGATCAGGATCAGGCCTCGACGATCACAGATCGTCTTCCACATCTTGTAGACGGTCGCTTCCATGGGATCTCCCATCGGGTGAACCCAGACGACGAGACCATAAGGGTGGCCCGCTACGTAGTTCTCCGGAACGTAGCCCCAATAATCATGATCGTTACCTTCCAGTGTCGCAGTGAATTTTCCAGTTTTAAGTGAGATTTCCGGTTTCTGTTCGACATTGGCGTCTGGTTTGGCTTCCGATGGATCTGCGGGCTCCGCGTCCGGCGAGGGAGGTCCCGAAATCAATTCGGTGGCGAGCTCATCAACGACGGATTCCGGCAGCGAGCCCAGTGTCACATCGACCGACGATTCTGTCCCGCTGCGGGTATAGGTCACTTTGACGTTTTCACCGGAGCGATTCCTTCCGACCAGGTCTGCCAGTTGGCGCGCCTGTTGTACATCGACGTCGTTTATCTTCGTAATTCGATCACCGGGTGTTAGTCCTGCTTGATGTGCCGGGCTGTCGGCGAAGACAAAGCGGACGCTGACTCCCGCTTGCGAAGCATCCAGGTTTTCTGCCTGTCGGACTGGCAAAATTCCCAGGAAGGGGACTTCGTACGGAACAAGCTGACCGACGAGATCAATTTCGATGGGTACCTCGGTTTCCCCTCGAACCACGACCACTTTGACGGTGTCTCCGGCGTATTTTCGTCCCATGAGGTGCTTGAACTGGGCGATTCGATCGGTCTTTTCACCGTCTGCGGCGATGATACGGTCATTCGTTTTCAGCCCTGCCTTCTGGGCCGGTGAGTTGTACCGGACACGATCGACGATGACGGGAACATTCAGTGCCTGTCCTCCCGCGAAGGTGATACCCATGAGGCCCGGCAACAGGTCGCTTCCCTGCTTTAGCCGATCAAGGGACTGGTAAACATCTTCGAGGGGAATCGCGAATCCGATTCCTCCGTCGTACCATTCGACACCTGCCGCTTCACCCCCTCCCATCGGCGAGAGTGGTGCGATCACTCCCAGAATCTGCCCCTGAACGTCCACCAATGCACCGCCGTAGTTGACCGGCGAAGTCTTGGCATCGGTCTGAATCGCCTTCCCCCAGACGCGGTTCAGCGCGCTGATGATTCCCACTGAAAGGTTAGGAGCGGAATTGTCCAGGGTTCGGCCCAACGCGAGCGCCCATTGGCCAACTTTCATCTGATTCTTGGGGGCGGCTTTGGCGGGAGTCAGGCCCTCTGCGTCGACCTTCAGCAGCGTCAGTAGTTTTGAACGGTCATTGGCAACCTGTTGGGCAGCGACGCGGCGTCCGTCGGGAAGCGTCACCAGGATAGAACTGGGCTTCGAGACAAAATTGAATGAGCTGGAGATGATGTAACCATCTGCGGAAACGACGACACCTGACGTAGGCCCATTTCCCAGCAGCATATCTTCAAGCTGCTCAAGTCCCCCGACGGTCTCGATCCGGACAATGCTGGGGGCAGCGAGAGCGGCTGCCTGTTTGAATGCAGTCTCTTCCAATGATTCCAGTGATTCCTCTGCAGCGATCAGGTTTGCAGTGATAGCGAAGAATCCCCAGAGGGCGAGCAGCATAAACTTCGGGCCGAGCCGCGAAAACCAGGCAGAATTCCCCCTGCGACGCGTGGTGATTGCCAGTAATGATGTGTTCACGTTGACCAATCCTCGGTAAATCGCCACACGAACTGCGTGCGGAATCCATTTCGTGAAAGCTGATAGCGCTGCTATGCAAGATAATGGCGGATTCAGTTCAGACCAGGTTGTCTGCAAAGTTCTCCGTCGCCGGACCCGATCG
>NZ_DASWWZ010000111.1:0-7887 GCF_036405755.1 Schlesneria sp. | reverse complement strand
CCCCCAATCGACGAGCGTAATCGGCAAGTTCTGCATTCAAGGCGATCAGGACAAGACTGCCGTCGCGGCGAACGATGAAGCGGGGATTGGTCATCGCCCGTTCGACTTCGACGCAGGCACGGACAATAGCAGCAGCAAGTTTTGATCGCTTTGGTTCATCCAGAGAGGAGCCGCGCGCCAAAAGAACTGCCTCACCGAGCTCCCCAGTAGACATCACCCCGCCTTGCCCGACGATCAGCTCGGCAAGATCGTCTCTCAGGCGAGTAAGAGTCGGCTCCTTACCCCAGCGATCTTGCATTTTACCGATGATCTGACCGATTCGAGCCCGTGTGACGTCCACCACACGAGCGACGTCGGATTGACTGGGCCAGCAATCGACGATCGCTGGGTCGAGTCCCAGCAGAAGTTGGCAGACCTGCTGGAATGTTTCGCCCTCGCGGACTCCGGTCTTGAGGATGCGGTCGGCGATGAGGTCGACACTGAGGTTGCCGACGTCGCTAGTATCTGCCTGAGCTTCATCGTCTTCGGGGACGAGCGGCTGCTCGCGATTCGGCGTGCCAAGGCGCTCGCGAAGAATCTTCACAGCGACGGCAATTTCGCGCCGTGTCTTGTTACCAACGCCGCGAAAACGGGCGATTCTGCGGAGCGGAACAGTCAGCAAATCTTCGACCGTCAGGATGTTTCGCAAATCGAGCGCGTTGGAGGCTCTTGTTCCCAGGCCCAACTCTCCGATGTGCGTGTCGAATGTGGCATCGGCCAGCATTTCGCGAAGTTGCGACTCATCCGCATGGTCGGAAAGCGTGCCGCTCTCGTCGATCCCTTTGAAACACTCCCGCCACTCGCCGAGCATTGTTTCGCAATTGTCGAAGCGATCGTTGATGTTACGGCGGAAGGCGGTGGCGAAGAATTCGGTCAGCGGTTCTCGAAGGCTGGCCTCAAACGCTTCGCTGTCGATGGTGATCTCGGTTTCCGGACTCAGATGCGACGGATCGGTCGCTCCATCACCCCATTTCGGCAACGACCCCGTCGCCAGTTCGTAGAGTGTGACAGCGGCGGCATAGCGTTCGGCATGCAGATCCCAGCGCGGGGGCTTGCGGAGTGGCAGCAAGGGATCGAGATAGCCGCTGGTGCCGGCGCGGATATTGTCTGGCGGGGTACGTGAAAGCGAGAAATCGAACAGGACGAGATGGAGCTTGTTGCCGCGACCGACGCTGCCGACAGCAATGTTGTGAGGCTTGATGTCGCGATGCGGGATGCCTTGTTCTTCCAGGTAATTGACGACGTCGAGCAGATCCTCGCCGAAGCGTTGCAGCAGATCGACGTGCAGCCGTCCATCCTTGCGCAACCGCTCACCGAGGGTTTCAACCAGCTTCTTTTGTCGATCTGCATAGACCGGGTGCATTAAGAAGGCGACGCGGTCACCAAGTTCCAGAGCTTGATAAAACTCGACGATGTGGGCGTGTCGCAGTTTGTTGAGAACTTCGATCTCGTCACGCAGACGCACATTGAGTTCGGGGTCGGAAGCAACCTTGAGCACGTAATCCTGACCGTCACGCTCGACGAGGAGGGCTACGGAACACGCTCCCTGGCCCAAGCGGCGAATCACGGTGTAGCCCCCCTCGATGACATCACCGATCTGGGCTTGTGTCGGGTCGTCGACGAAGTCATGGACCGGCGAAGTCAGTTCGTTTTCAACTTCATCGAGTGTGGCCAGGAAATCAACGACCGAATCGGTCCGATTACTGACTATGGGATTCGTGGCCTCCTGCACCAGCATTTGCAACCATTCACCGGCACCATTCATCACCGAGCTGATCGGCAGGCCGGTTGTCCCACGGAGCTTGTTGCTGAGTTCCAGGCCGTCCGCGGCGGGCGCAACACCGGAGAATACGTGATACGCGATGGCACCGAGCGAAAAGACGTCCAGATGTTCACCTGTATTGTCATCCGTGAGCGCTTCTGGGGCCATGTATGCCTTGCTGGCGTCTTCAACGAGTTGGTCGACGTGAGACGTCGCCGAAACGGTGCGCGAGACTCCGGAGGTCGAAGTGCCCTGGCGATATCCGACTTGCCAGTTGAAGACTTTCAATCGCGGGTGACCGGCGACGTGAGTCACCAGGATGCTCTGCGGACAAAGTGCGCGATGGACGACCTTCTTCTCGTGAGCGTAACGCACGACTTCGGCAATCTGCCGCACGAGATTCAACTGTTCGTCGATGGTCAGCTTGTCTTTCCGCTGGGCCAGGTAATGGTCAAGGCGGATGCTGGTAGGGTCGTGCTCGAACAGCAACGCCGGGCCGACTTCATGTTCGGTGAAGTTATTGACCTTCAGGATGCCAGGATGCCCCAGCGTTTCGAGAATCTGGAACTCGCGGAGGGCAGCTCGTTCAATCCGCTTTCGGTCTTCGACGGTGGCTTCAGTGCGAACCAGGTACAGACGGACGCGACGCTTTGATTCAGCGACCTGACTATGACTGGCCCGCCAATCCTGATATCCCGGCCCTTCGTCGATGATCTGTTCGAGGACGTAGTCGCTGACCTTCCGATTGCGCTGGGAGGGACGGATACCAGCCTGCTCCATCGCCTGACTGACGACCTTCATCATGGGGCGGTCAAAGGTGCCCTTGGCATAGGAGTCTAACCCTGGACATTCACGACGCTTGATCGCGGCCAAAATGCCGGGGCGTTCGGGAGTTTCGCCGGCTGCCGCTCGGTCGCGGAGACAGACATGGAATCGTGAATTGCCTTGCAGCTCACAGTGAAGGTCGGGAGCTGAGCAGAAAACGAGCGCCTCGACATACGGCAGCTTGCCTTTCTTTTGTGCCGCTTTCTGTCGCTCCAGAAGGGATCGGAGCTTTTTGGCTTTCAGGTTGGTGGCCAACAGTGGGTTGTCCACCGTCTTCAGTTTGCCGTCCGCATCCCACGTCCAAGTCCCGGCATCACCATACAGGCGACCGGGGTTGCTCTTGATTTCGATGAGAAAGAAACCTTGCGGCGTGAAGACCAGCAGATCAACTTCATTGATACTGCCGTCATCGGCAATGAACTCAAAATTGGACCAGGCTCGATACGGATCGTTTGACGGAAACTGCTCGCGCACGAAGTTCAGCGCATCCCTTTCCCAGGGATACGTCGATTCGGTCACAGTGATCCAGTTGCCCGCCTTCGACATCGGTTCCTCGTCGCCTCGAATGCTTCTGACGAATCAAACTCATCAATTCGATCAGCCCTCACTTCGCTCGTCGCGGCGGCTTGTGCCGCGTTGTCGATCGCTCCAGATTTTGAAGCACCTGATTCAGATCCTCGCGTTTGTAAAGTCGGTAGTGGTTGATCGGATGCCTGTGTTCAGGAATCTTGCCTTCCGCACCCCACTTGCGCACGGTATTCGGAGCGACCCCAAGGATTTCCGCTGCCTCGTGGACCTTCACATAAACTTCTTTGACGGTCATGACCGAGCCTCACAAATGCCTCGAAAGGGTCGATTGCCGCAGACAGTGCAAACCTTACCAATTCTTCCACTGGGAAACAAACACAGGGGACCTGCAATTCATGGCGAAACGTGTGATTGCGAGATACGCTCGGGGTAGGGCTTCCCGTGGAGTGGGACAAGCCCGAGAGCATCACAATGCGAGATATTCTGAAGACGATGTTTCCGGTGGACCTCTGGCAATGATGGTGGCGATGAATGAAGAAAAACAGCAAAGATCAGCGACGTAAGAAAAAGCTCGAAGAAAAGTCTAAGTCGAAGCGAGATCACGAAGAGTCGCTAAAGCTACGATCCGTGTATCCAGACTTCGTTTTCGACGAAACGGAATCCCAGACTGATCCTGCGTTCGTTGCGCTCATCAAAGATGCCATCCGGCAGTTCCGCTTCACTGAACTTCATCCGATGGACCGAACTGCGTTCAAAGACATGAAGAAATTCGGCGCGGCATATCCTGTAGAAATGATCCGGCGTGCGATGAAGGAAAACCAAGCCAACGGAGTCCAGACTCCACATTCAATGCGAGGGGACTTTCTTTGGTGGGTTTCTGTTGGCGAGACCATTTTTGGCAAGATTCCTGAATCGGACCGCAAGAATTTCCTGCCGATCAACAATGTCCGGTTCCTTTATCGCGGCACGGCAATCCTTGTTCAGTTCTACTCGCTGCTTTCACATAGGCACGCAGGCAGCACCCTGTGCTATTCGAGACGAGAGCCGCAGATCGAGTTGGATGGCCAGCGGTTCACTGTTGCCTTCTCCAATGAGGCCATGAAGAGAATTGGCGAGCGGACAGTTCACCAGCCATTCAGTTACACGGGCGTTGGTGAGTTCTTTGCTTTCATGGATCTATGTGCGAACTATGAGCCGTGCACGCTTCGTGACGGGGGACTGGCGTTCACATTCTTCGATTACTGCACCGAACGAATGTGGTCATCACACTACGTCACCGAAGTGTTGGGCGAAGACAAACTCGATCCAAAGTTGGGAGAGCCGTACTACCGTGTGGGTTATTGCCCGATCGTCATCGTTGATGATCGCTTCGCACTCGCGAAAACACTCTTGTTCCCCGGCTTTTCAAAGACACCCGAGTATCAAGCCCTTCAAGTTTCACGTTTACCATATGCGGAGAAGGAGCGGCTGAAGGCGGTGGCGACCCACGACCTGACTCTCGCACAGATCCAAAAGACACGCGATTTTTCAGCCCTCAAGTGGTTTCAGGAGAATGGAGTTCCCCAAGTTATTCAGACGCAGAAGAAGATGTTTCACGTTTACGGCGATTCAGTCAAGGGGCATGGCACGTCCACACTGTTGTGCCGATGAACAAATTGAAACCAAGGATCATGACATGAAGGCCAGCGTTCGCTAGTCCAGAGAAAAGTCGGCTGAGGAAGCTCGTCAGATAATCAGTGAGCAACTCAAAAGTGAAGATGAAGTTGGCGGCAAGGTGCAGCGGGGCGAGGCGACTGAAGCCATCTGGAAACGGCTACGAAAACGCTGGCAGCGGCGATGCAGAAACTGACGCCATCTGTGTGATGAAGGTATTAAGCTACTCGAAGGGCGGATTGTCACGCAGTGAAAAGAGTTCACATCGCGATCAGAACATTCGCCAGTCAGCGCCTCCCGGGCTCCATCAAACCCATTGAGCAAAATGCAGCGACAGGACAAACCGCCACTCTTGAACTCGACGAGAGCAGTCATGACCGCTGAAGCCTCCAAAGACAAATTCCTTCGTTTGTTTCCCGGTGGATTCAGTGATCCGAAATACTTGACGGACGAACGAAATTACAAGATCGCCGCGTACGGGACATGGTGTGACCTCCTGAACCGAGAGGAACTCGAGAACTTGCTGGACACCGAGCAGTTCCAGGAAATCTGTCGTCGTGCGCTGCAAGTCGAGTCCAAAACGAGTCTGATGCTCAGCCCGTTCGAGAAGTCAGCTCTCCGTGAGGCGTTCACGCGAGACAAAGCTGCGCCGATGTTTGCCTGGGGCCTTTTCGAGCTGATCTATGGAGAAGGCGACTTCCAAAATCGATTTGAGGAATTCGGACTGGATCTGGCAACTCTGACGTCAAAACAAACCTCTCCGTACAAATGGACGATCGCGACCATCTTTCCCTTTTTGGCACTCCCCAAAGAGCACATCTATCTGAAGCCGGAAGTTACGAAGGCCGCGGCGAAGCGACGTCGGTTCTCATTAAATTATAAGCCGGAACTGAATTGGCTGACCTACTCGTGCCTTCTTCGCTTCGCAGAGGCTCTTTCCGAAGAAGTTGCTGACTTGAATCCTCGTGACATGATCGACATCCAATCCTACATTTGGGTGACAGAGTTCTACGAGAAGGAATTGTGAATCTGCACAGTTGTGTCACTTCCGCGAGTCAAGCCTCCCGCGTAGCGGTCCCGTCTTTGCTTTTCTGTGCACACTGGTTTTCTGTACATCTGCGGCGTCTGTTTCTGAACTTTGTTGGAGCGCCTTGAGGGAAAGGCTGATCCGCTGTCGATCAGGCTGGATCTCCAACACCCGAACGTGAACCTTCTGGCCAACTTTAACCACATCGCTGACCTTTCGGACCCGCTGATGATCGAGTTCGCTGATGTGGATCAACCCTTCGATTCCCGGTTCAAGTTCGACAAACGCGCCAAACTCGGACGTGCGGCTTACCTTCCCAACCAAGTTGTTTCCAACTCGATAGCGAGTTTCGATGCCCGACCACGGATTGGCCGAAAGTTGACGCATTCCAAGGCTCACTCGCTGTTTTGTGCGGTCCACCGACAAGACAACGACGTCAACTGGCTGCCACTGTTGTAAAAGGTCCAAAGGATGTTTGAGTCGCGTCCAGGTCATTTCTCTGATGTGCAGGAATCCCGTGACGCCTCCCAGGTCGATGATGGCACCATAGTCTTTGATGGCTGCAACGGTTCCGGAGTACCGCTGACCGACTTGCACCTGCGTCCAGAACAACGTGGCAGCTTCTTCAAATTGTTCAATCAGGATCGCTCGCTGGCTGACAACGAGATTCCGTTCCTGCGGATCGACGTCGATGGTTCGCACGGCCATTTTCCTGCCAACGAAATCGTCCATCGACGTGGTCCCTCGTAGATCCAAATGACTCGCCGGAAGGAATCCCCGCAGTGTGTTGACTCGAACATCTAATCCACCCTAGTTGACCTTGAATACCGAACATTCGACAACCTCTCCAATGGACAGGTCACTATAGAATCGTGGAGGTGGTGAGGTCGTTGCCGAGACGCTTGACCGAATTGCAGATCCAGAGAGCTTCTTCTGACATGCCTCAGTCAGTGTATCAACCATGTAGTGTACGACTTCACCTGACATCGAGTCGAGAATCGGGAGCTTGTTTTGACTCGGAGTTCCGATAACTCGCCCAACAAATGAGTTAATCTTCACAAGTTGGCCGAGCGCGTTGGCAGGGAAGTCGCTATGTCGCGCGAATTCCTCGATAGGACGGCAGATGCTTGACTGCTGCCGATCAATGGCCCGTACAACCTTCGCGATCAATGGATTCTTGAAATCATCGGGGCTGAGGCAGAGCACGAGTCGCGCTTTGGCTCGGCTAAGTGCGACGTTCACCAAACGGGGAGCATCGGGAGTCTTCAAAAATGGGTTGTTGCCAACGACAGGGTCAAACACAATCGCGTATTGCTCACTCCCTTGAGCTCGATGGACTGTACTGACGCGAACTTTGCCCAACCCGGCCTCTCGTAACTTTAATCGGATCAGTGTCCGCTGAGCGCGAAATGGAGTCAAAACCAAGATGTCAGATTCATCTCGCTGCGCCGCAAGAACCGCTACAACTTCGCAAATCTTCAAGGCGGACTCGTATCGAATCGGACCTCGAAAGTTCTGTGACCAGGTTCCATCCTCGGCCACCATCACAACTGAGACAGGACTCGAAGGGGGGCGAACCCGTCGATAAGAAGTCCATTGCGGGTCAGCAAGGCTGTCAGTCGCAACTGTGAGCTTTCCGTCATAGAAGACGTCGCTGATGATTCGGCAGATCGGTTCTGCCATTCGTGATTGCTGATCGAGCAAGAACGTTGAGCGGGGGTTTGACTTCAAGTCCCTAAACATGGACTCACCCAGCCATCGCTGTGCCTCTGGAGATCCGGAAATCACAATCGGCGCGAGTTGCTTGGGGTCCCCGGCGAAGATTATCCGTTGGCCGAGTGGCATCAACGCCATAGCGTGGGCCTGACCAACCTGGCTCGCCTCGTCAAAAACGAGCAGATCGTAGGAGCCGAGTTCCCTGAGCAAGTCCCGCGTGAAGATCGCTCGCGTTGTGGTCATGGCAGCCACACGTACGCTCTCAAGAAAATCCTTGGCTTGCGTGCGAATCTCCTGTCGAATGGAATCAACTTGTCTCACCCACAGATCGTAGGGA
>NZ_DASWWZ010000110.1:0-12439 GCF_036405755.1 Schlesneria sp. | reverse complement strand
AGAACCATCCGGTTTGACCCGACGAGAGAAATACACCTCGTATTTGCCGGGGGGAATTCCCTCCTTCGAGGAAACGTGGATCACTTTGAATTTCCCGTCGTTATCGGTGATGGCCCAGCAGCCGCCGACGGCTTTGTTGTTCTCGATGGGCTGAAAGCTCAGCCGCACTCCCGCTAGGGGTCGGCCATTCACCTTGACCAGGCCGGCCGCCGGAACGAGCTTTTCCGGTTTCGGGCCGGACTTCCCGCAACCGAGCGTTCCGATCAGCATCGCCATCGCGATGGATGAGACCGAGAAGAGTCGAACGACGGGTGAACTCGTTAATTGAGAACGCGGATCCGAATCACGCTGCATTGCCATAATAGACGCTTACCCCTGAGACACAGATGCTGAAACCTGAGGCAGTCAAAAGTCGTGCGAATATCAGTCGTGCGAAACTCAGCTCGCTAGAGATCGGTTTTCCGCAGTGTTTTTTAAGAAGAACAAGGCGGGCCGAACACGTATGTCGAATTGTGCATTTAAGATGCCATTAATGTTAAACGATGTCAAGGCGGCTATTTCGGGACGACTTTAAGGGATATTGGCGCCCCATCCCCTTCGATAAAAAGCCACTCCGAATCCGTGCTGACATGAGTAGCACGACTCTTTTCACCCGATGGCCAACTTATTTCCACGGCTTCCACGTTGGCGTGCTTGCCGGTCCCGATGCGCAAAACTTGCTCATTACTGCTTTCATAGCCATCACCCGCTACCCGTTGAAGATATCGGTGATCTGTTGGGGTTACAGTAACCCCAATTTTAGCACCGATTCCGTCACGATTGCTGCGTGTCCCCACCAGTCTGATCGCTAAGGTCCGATTCTCGGAGGGGGTCGTATTCACCCCCAGAACTGCCGCCTGCTCCAGATCCGTAGCGATAAAGTCAACGCGCCCGTCCCGATTCCAGTCGAGTACCGCGAGTCCTCGCCCCAGACGGGGGCGCGCAAAAATCTCTCCGGCCTGCGAACCGGACAGTTCGACAAATTGACTGTTCGTCTTTCCGCGGAAAAATTGAGCCCGCATCTGGAACGGTTCGTTGATGAACTGATCGAGATGACCGTTCACGACAATCAGATCTTCCCAGCCGTCGTTGTCGGCGTCCATGAACTGAGTTCCGAACCCCAGCAGGTCGAATCCCGGGCCTCTGAGTTGGGAGGATTGCGTCGCATCCTGATAGAAACCCCCGGCTTGCGAGCGGTACAACGTGTTGGATTCGCGAGCAAAATTAGTGATGTAGAGATCCGGCAGGCGATCCCGGTTGATGTCGGCACACGCAATCCCCATGCAGGCTTGTGCCAGCCCAAACTCGTCAAGTGCGACATTCCGCAAGATCGCCTCGTCCTGAAAATGGAGCGGCTGATCGGGTCCCGTCTGCTGATTGATCAGCAGAAAGTTGGCAGACATATCGTTTGCGACGAACACATCCAGCCGGTCATCCTCATTGAAGTCGGCAACGATCAGCCCGAGACCGCGACCATAAGGGAGATCCAGACCGCACTCGCGCTGCTGTTCTTCGAACCGGCCATCGCCGTGATTGATGGAAACGGTGTTCCACGTAGGGTCGAAGGCCGTCGGACGGCAGACGGTTCGTCTCCCGTAAGGATCGAGACAGTAACCGGTTAAAAGATCGGGCCCCTGCAGATAGTTGACGTCAAACAGCTCGGGGAATCCATCTCCGTTGAGGTCCGCGATGGCACAGCTCACCGTCCAGATTTCCTGCTTTAGCCCCGCAACCTCCGTCACATCAGTGAACGAACCATCGCCGTTGTTGCGCAGCAGGCTGTTGCGACCGAGATTGGCGACATAGAGATCCGTAAACCCGTCATTATCAAAATCCCCGGCCGCAACCCCTTGCGAGTACGACGATTCCGACACGCCGGACAAGCCGGAAACCTGGCGGTACTCCTGCCCCCAGAGGTTGCGGTAAAGCTCGTCGCAGACCGTCGCCGAACCGCGTGTCGGCGATGTGTTACCTTGCGGGAAATACAGGTCTGGCCAGCCATCGCGATCGTAATCCAGTACCGCCACTCCTGACCCCATCGACTCGAAAATCATTCGCCCCGCAGCGGGAGAGTATGAGTTGACGAAGCGGAACCGGAGGCCTGCCTCTTCCGCTTTGTCAACAAATTGAATGCCCGCAGCATCTGAATCGTTTCCCGATGCTGACGAGGAGGCTGACATGACCTCGGTTGCCGCGTCAGACACGGGGGGCTGATTCCAGTCGGGCAGCGGAAATCGCTCCCAGTCACTCCCCTGCCCTGGCAGGCTGAGAGGATCCGTTCGGGGAAGGTCACGATGAAGTCGCGTTCGGATGCGACTTTTGAACTTGGCGACCGGGCTGATTTGAGGACCATGCTGCTGCTCGTACACAACGCACCACCCCCAGGCCTCCCAGAGCCGTCCTACGGCCTCCAGTTCCTCGATCAGCGGGATGACGAGTTCATCCCCGCGCGGATCGTTCATCCGGATGCTCATATCGATAATTCTCTGCAGATGCAGTCCCCGTTCGGAGAAGGCGTTTCCAAGTTCAATTTCGTCAAGAGACTTGAGCAATCCCCCCAGGAGCATCGTTGTGGCGAGCTGCTCGGGCTCACGAATCAGCGATTCGTGCAGGCACCTGATCGCGGGGCCCACACTCCCCATGCGGGCGAGCCATCGTCCCCGGGCCGCCCAGATGCGCGAGTTGTTTTCGGCACCCGGCGACAGACGAGCATTCCACTTGAGAAATTTCTTCGGAAACTGCGCGGCGTAGAGCTCTCCCAAGGCCCCCTGTGCCTCGTCATCCCCGGGGACAGCGGCCGTTAGTTCCAATAGCAGCAGTTCCGCTGCTTCAGGTTTATCCCCCATCTGGCTGAAAGCACCCTGAAGTAAGGGTGCGCGAAATTCGGGGGCCGCCTTGAGAGCCTGTTGACGTTCCTCTGGAGCATCCCGGCAGGGAGTCGCGGCCGACAGGACAATCAGATCATCGCGGGAGAACGAATTCTTTCTGATGAGGTCCACCAGGTTGGTAACAACTTCCTCCCGATGCCCCGTGATGCTGTAAATCTGCGCCAGGATGCGCTCGGGCTCGGGCGAGGCAGGATCTGCTTCCGCTGCCAGCCGTGCCCCCTGGATCGCAGGTTGATAGCGGTGTTGGCCAACCCAGATCCTGGCCAGTTTGATTCCCAGAGCCCAGCCTCGCTTTGGCTCTCGCCGAACCACCTCCTGCAGCGCCGCCAGCGCCTGGTCCTGGTGCTGATCAAGGCAAGCCGCCTCGGCCAGAAGTGCCCACGCTTTGGCAAGTTCGGGATCCCGTTGAACGGCCTGTTCAAACGAAGTTCGCGATGTCCGATAGTCACGCCGTTCCATCGCGCGGCGCCCGCGTTCAACCCACTCCTCCGCCGATTGGGGCGTCTGGCCTTGCAGTGCGAACCACATCGCGGCGAGCGCCAGCAAGGTGAGACTCGCCCCCATCGCCAGCCATCGACCAAGTGCAAACGCACGGCGGGAACGGAACACCGAAGATTCATGACGACGAGCGTGGTTCAAAGTGTCTCCCATTCCGACGGACTGCCGATCAGTAAAAGCCGTTGCAGATCACGTCGTCACTCGCAACGTGCCCCCTGATGAATAGCATACCCATATCGTTTTCCATTAAGAAAACACATTCAGTACGAGACCAGCGAAGGGCCTGGGAGCAGAAGGCTTGCGATCATCCCCTTGGGCGACGATGCAGGACTGCGTGACGACAAGTCGGAATGTCGATCACTATGGGATGCGGATGGATACAAGCTAACCGGAAAAAGCGATGACTGATTCGCCCCGGACAATCCCCTGTCTGAGCTGAAACTGGCTGAACTGAAACCGCCTGACATACTGACGCGACTGACCTCCCTTGCCTTGAAGCGGAGTAGGTGAAACACTGCCGTGCGGCAATCGGGACCACAGGACATGACTGGAGTGAATCGGTTAAGCCCCCCGGGGTATCATCCCGCACTTTCGCCTGACGCGCCGTTATGCGAGATATGACGCCTCGCGCATTCCCCGGTCGCCGCCCGTATTGGACCCGATGAAACAGAACAGCCCCGGTGATGCGGTGCGCAACAACGTCCCCGTAGCAATCGTTCTGACCATGATCGAGATTCTGAGGAACACAACATCGATTCCGATCCGCCTACTCCCGATTTCCAGCACGCGATCTCCGAACAGGGTCGGCGCAGGATCAGTCCCTACCTCGTTGCTTCAGGTCTGGCTGGCTGCGTCCTCATCCTGCTACTCGTCTGGTTCCTTCCCCACCTGGTATCAGGAAAATCCGCTGAACAACTTGTCGAGCAGGGTCAGGTCGCACTCACTGAGCAGAAAGTCACGCTGGCCCGCCACTGTGCCGAGCGGGCTCTTCAACTGAAGCCCGACTTCACCGCTGCCTGGGAACTGTCGGCGGAAGCGAATGCTCAGTCGGGTGATCCCGATCAGTCCCTGCGCGCGCTGGAAAAACTGGCCGCACTGGATCCCGCAGCCGCTGCATCCCTGGGCCGTCGCCTGGGACGGCGATGGATGGTTGAAAACCGTGTTCGCCCTGCGCGGGCGGCGCTGATGTATACTGCGGGGGTCAATCCGGATCTGGCCGACCTCTACCGCTGGCAGGGTCAGATGGCCACTGTCATGGGGCGGCCGCAGGAAGTCGTGCGCTGCATCATTGAACTGATCAAACGCAACGCCTTCAACAAGGAGGACCTGATCCTCGTTACCTCAGCAAACCCGGTGGCACCCGACGGTTCCCGACTGGCCAAAATGATCGAACTGGATCGGGAAAGCCGCTTCGATATCCTGGCCTACGTCCTGAACGACATCGCGCTGAACCATCTCGACAAAGCCCGTAACGGTCTGAAGGACATCACCCGCGCGCGTCCACAGGACGCAGAAGCGATGGGTCTGTTAGGCGAAATTCTGGCCGACGGGCCTGCCCCGGATTTTCTCGCCTGGAACGCCCAGGTCACGCCTGCTCTGGAGACAAACTCCCACGTCTGGCTGGCGCGGGGAAAATGGCTGAGGCACCAAGGTCATACGGACAGTGCGATTCGCTGTCTGTACGAAGCATTTCAGCGTGAGCCCGAGTTACAACCGGCCAATTTCCTGCTGGGGCAGTTGTTGACACAAACAGGAGCGACGGAGCTGGGATCCGAGTTCACGGCACGGGGAAAGCGCCTTCAGACCATCATCAGCCTCAGTGCGCGCCTGCGCGACCAGCGTGCCAACGACTGGCTGATCCCCCTCATCACAGAACTGCAGGCAACGGGACGGTTATGGGAAGCGTGGGGCTGGATTCGAATCCTCGAACAATTGCCGCCGGCGAACCGAAAGTTATTGCTCACTGCGGAAATCCAGGCTCTGAAGAGCGACCTGGACTCGCGTCTGACGGCCAGTCTGCCACGCACGCACCCAGACAGTCTTCCTGGCCGAGACTTCGACTGGCAACGTTTTCCCTTGCCTGACTGGAGCAAGACGGCACCGGCACACGCATCCCCGGCAAACTCATCGGATCCGCGAGACGACTCGCCCCCTCAGCAAGTCACCAGGCCGGTGGAGCCGATCCGATTCGTCGATCAGGGATCGGCGAGCGGGTTGAATTTTCGATACGTCACCGCCGGTTCACCACAACAGGGCCGAAAGATCTTCGAAACGATGGGAGCGGGGGTGGGCGTACTGGACTATGACCTGGATGAGTGGCCTGACCTCTATTTTCCGCAGGGAAGCACCTCGGCCACTGACCCCTCCATCGGTCCCACAGACGCCCTCTACCGCAATCGATTCGGCGAACAGTTTGTCGATGTGACCCCGTTGGCGGGCATCCACGAGACGACCTTCTCACAGGGGGTGGCCTGCGGAGATTTCGATTGTGACGGCTTTCCCGATGTGTATGTCGCCAATCTCGGCAGGAATACGCTGTATCACAACAACGGAGACGGAACCTTCACGGATGTCACCTCCCTCGCGGGCCTGCGTCAGTCCGTCTGGACGGTCAGTTGCGCGATTGCCGACCTCAATGGCGATGGACTTCCGGAACTCTTCGATGTGAACTACGTCGGCGGAGCGAAACTCTTCACCGGGATGTGCTACGACGAACACAATCGTCCGGGGATCTGTCGCCCCGTCGTTTACGACCCGGTCACCGATACGATTGGGTTGAATCAGGGAGATGGGCGATTTATCGAGCAGCAAAGGGAGTGTGGCCTGGAACTGCCGCAAGGAACCGGGCTGGGCCTGGTTGTCGCGGACTTCAACGACGACGGCCGCGTTGATGTCTTCGTGGCGAATGACATGACCCCCAACTACCTGCTGATCAATGAGCAGACCAGTCCCGACCAGTCGCTCCATTTTCGTGACGAAGCCTTTTTGAGGGGCGTCGCTCTTGATCAGTACGGTGCCTCACAAGCATGCATGGGCGTGGCCTGCGCCGATGTGAATCGTGACGGCGCCATGGATCTGTATATCACGAACTTCGCGCGAGAACACAACGCCTTTTATCGATCGCAACCGGGTGGGTTCTATCAGGACCAGATCCGCAGTGCCGGGCTGAGTGAGCCCGGCTTCGAGCCACTGGGTTTCGGCACACAGTTTTTTGATGCAGACCATGATGGCTGGTACGATCTGGTCCTCGTCAATGGGCAAATCGACAAGATCCCAGGTGAACCCTATCGGATGAGAGCGCAGTTCTTTCGAGGAACCGCAGCAGGAACCTTCACAGAACTGTTTGCAGACCAAGCGGCAGGAATCTTCAGTCAGGAGCGACTCGGCCGCGGACTGGCACTGCTCGACTGGAACCGTGACGGGAAAATCGATTTCGTCGCAACCGATCTCGAAGCAGCGGTCCTGCTCGCGGAGAACCAAACCACCTCCCCAGGCCACGCGGTTCAGTTGAAACTGATCGGGACAAGAAGCAATCGCGATGCGGTCGGTGCAAAACTGCGAATCCGGGTCTCCGCAGACGATATCCGCACCATACAGATAATGGCGGGTGACGGGTACGAATCCAGCAGCCAGAAGCAGATCGATATCGGGATCGGCAGTCGGACGATCGTCGAAGAAATCCAGATCCAATGGCCGTCCGGGCACATCGACACAAAAACAAATGTCGATGCAAAATGCCCCTGGATAGCGATTGAAGGGGCAGAAACGTGGTTTCCGATTATCAGGGATTAAGATAAGTTCTCAATTGGATTCCCAAGCCATTTCGAACTGCCTATAAAGTGCAGCGTCAGTGAACGTCCAGCGGGACAGGTCCCCGGAACGGGCTCGACCAACCACGACCAAAAGAGTGGATGCATTATTTTTTGATGTTTCGACTCTCTGCGGATGTGTCAGTCTGGCGGCGTCCGGCAGTCTTCTTCCGAGCGGAGCCAGGACCTTCAGGCATTGGTTTACACTGATGCGTCAAGAGTTCGGTGGGAACTCAAAGGGAGAGGGTGGCACGGGCTTTGCTGTTTGCATCGCTGATCGAACCACTGAGTGCGTCAGGCTCGTTTCCGCAAGCAGACTGACTGAGACAAGAAGCGTACACGAGAGCGTGAGCGAAGAGGGCCGTGCTCAAACGGAAGGCAACTCCTGCCGGGAACCCCCTCGACACTCAAATATGACAACCGCATAATGATTGCCACGCTGCTGCCTTTGGGTTTCAGTCGGGCACCTTGAATTGGATTGATTGGCTTTTAGGATTTACTGCTGGAGCAAGAATGACGGTTGGACGAAGTCTGCTACTGATTTGGCTGTGTTTGGTTTCTTTCTCTGGCTGCGGCTCGAACCAACCGAAAGCGGAAACACTGGTACCGGCATCGGGCACCGTGAAGGTGAACGGTCGCCCTGCGGAAGGGGTCCGCATCACCTTCCATCCCACAGACGACACCAAAGCACAAGGTGGCTGCTGGGCCATGACCGATGCGGAAGGGAAGTTCACGGTCACGCACCTCAGCAACAAACCAGGAATTCCCGCAGGAAATTACTTCGTCACCTTCTCGCAGTTTGTAAAGCCTGATGGCAAGCCTCTCGCCGCCAATGAATCACCAACGATGACTCCGAGCACTCAAGTAATTGCGGCACGATGGAGTGACGTCGGCAAAGCAGGAATGCACAACAAGACGACGATTCCTGACAAGGGGACCACCAGCCTGGACTTCATCATCTCGACCTCCGTGAAGAAATAATCTCGGAATTTTCGAGAAAGAAACGAGCCGTCCTCCTGTAATGTGCTTTAGTGTACCGCACTGAGACAACCTGCCTGATCACCGCCAACGAAGATAACCGCCAGCGAATGGGTGAGCGCAACCGACGAAATTGATTGAAACAGCGACAGACCCGGGTTACCACTTGCAACTTATCCAGCCGGTCCCCGGACGACAAACGTGAAGTTGCGCATCTGCCTGCCCCCCGCCTGCAAGACTTTCCCTTGTGTAACCCTCGAAGGCTTTGATTGCCCGTTCGAGCTATTTGTTTGTCTCCCATTGTTGAAGGATCTTTTCATGAAAGCCTCCGTCGGTCTCGCGAACATTTCGCGACGCAGATCAAAAGCGTTCACTCTGATTGAACTGCTGGTGGTCATTGCGATCATTGCAGTCCTCATCGCGCTGCTGCTCCCCGCAGTTCAGCAGGCACGCGAAGCCGCGCGCCGCACCCAGTGCAAGAACAATTTCAAGCAATTGGGCCTCGCACTGCACAACTACCACGACACCTTCTCGGTGTTCCCTTACGCCACGGCAAACGGCCCTTACTCGACCCCCGCCAACGTCAAGAACCACACAGGCTACGTCCTGCTCCTGCCGTACATTGACCAGAGTCCGCTGTACAACCAGGTCAACTTCTCGCTCCCCATGGGCGACAACCTGGGCGCAACGTGGAGTCCTGTTTCCGGTGCTGCACTGACCCCAGGCCCCGCACCGACCACCAACACGGCCATCGGCACCAACAAAATTGCTGCTTTTCTGTGCCCCAGCGATAATGGAAAAGAAACCGTTGTCGGGGACGGAAACTATGGCTGTGCCGTTGGCGTCATCGCTTACCTGACCACCTATGGATTCAGCACCACCTCCCCGAACGCCTGGGGATACTGGTCAAACGAAAACCAGTACGCTCGCGGAATGTTTGGCGAAAACTCCAATAGCAACATCCGGGACTGTAGCGACGGCACCAGCAACACCGTCGCCATGGTCGAAACCACCCTGAACGTCGCTGACGGTCACACCCCCGCCTGGTCTTGCCGCGCCTACGCCGGCAGCTCGATCGACTTCGCCAACCTGAGCGGTGGCGCCCGCAAGATCAACGACTGGGAATGCTGCGCCTGGACGAGCCCTCCTTTCAACAGCCGTCAAGTTGGCCGGCTCGGTGAATGGGGCAGCCCAGGCAGCCTCCACACCGGCGGATTGCAGGTTCTGCTCACCGACGGTTCGGTCCGCTTCATCAGCGAAAACCTCGACGCCACGACCCGCCAGCGACTGGGTTTGATCGCAGATGGAAACCCGCTGGGCGAGTTCTAAACCGGCCTCCGGCAGCTTTACGCCGGTTGTCATGAAATCTCGAATTCGATCCGAAGCCGCTTCAGCCCCCTGAAGCGGCTTCTTCGTTTTTACGCCCCCCCTCGCCTACAGTCTTCCCGCATCTCTCTACGGCCGGCCTTCCGGATCCAGACAGCACGCCCCCAAACACCTCGTTGCCCGGCACGACACGCGGCACCTGATGCCAATAATTAGGCGAAAATGACCATTAAACTGGCAGTCGATTTCGCATGAACCATCAAGCTGATTACAGTTTTTGTCCGCTTGACGTCACCCGCAGGGAACTGATTCGGCCCGTCCCCGCAGTCACGAAAATTTCAAAAAAAATTAAAGACGCAATTGACATCTGAGCGGATGTTACTTAAAAATGCTCACCGAACGTGTGATATTTAAATTCGAGAGAGACAACAAGCAGCTGACAAAATATCTTGAACTTAACTTGATTCACTTGAACACCTTGTGTCATTTTTTTGTTTTGAATTGGATCTCGACAATGAATTGAACACTCGCGAAAATAATCTCACATTTCGTTGACTGAAATTCAGCGAATAGGAAAAGTGTGAAGTCGGCACGCTGCCGCCCGCCTGGTGAAGTTTGATCAACGAGGGCCTCGGGCCAATCTGAACAACTTGGATCTCACATCGATGGATCCAAGTGGCAGAAATGAGAGAAACAGAGATAGTCTCAATCTCCCGATATAAATCACCGATCAAATAGATGTTGGTTTTTCACTGCTCAGAACTAAGAGAAGGTTTGTCGAATGTCTAAGTTAAGGGTCCATCGCCTGCTGCTCTGCCTGACCCTCATCTCCAGCGCCGCCACAGTCGGTTGTGGTAAAGCAAAACAGCCCTGGGATACCGTCTATCCCGCTACCGGAGTCTTGCTGCTGGAAGGAAAGCCATTGGCCGGTGCGCAGATCACGCTGATCCCAGAGGACAGTGAGGTCCCACCCTCCGTTCGTCCCACCGCGACCACGGAAATCGACGGCAGTTTCGAATTGGGAACTTATTCCAAAAGCGATGGGGCTCCCGCCGGGTCCTACAAGGTTCTCGCTCTGCATTACCCCATCGTGGGCTCGAAAGAGAATCCATCGGCTGGCCCCAATGATTTGCCAAAGAAGTATGCAAGTCAGAACACCACTGATCTGAAAATTGAAGTAACACCCGATGGCACCGAGCCCGGTGAATTGATCCTGCGAAAGAAGTGATCGTTGCAATTCCGGTAACAGACTGATGGCAGAGAAATTGAGCTCCGCTGATCAACCTGGTCCCCGCGCCGAAAGTTCCTCCGACTTCGAATGAGCGAAGGAGCAAGAAGATGAAATGAATCCCGAGTGTAAGAACTGCGTCATGCATTGCCACACAATCGTGATGGCAGATGTCGAGTTGAATTTTCCTGGCTTAGAAATCACTTACGATAAGAGCCACTTCCTATTAGAAAGAAATTGATTATGGTCCGCGTCTCTGTGAAGAATCCCCGCAACACCGCTCGTGGTGGATTCACCCTGATTGAACTGCTGGTGGTTATCGCCATTATCGCCGTTTTGATTGCTCTGCTGCTGCCCGCAGTCCAGCAAGCTCGTGAAGCCGCTCGCCGCACCCAGTGCAAGAACAATCTGAAGCAGATTGGCCTGGCCGTTCACAATTTCGAAGGAACGTTCAATCACCTGCCCAGCAGCCTGCGTCCCCCCACACCTGGGACCGTTCGTATGGCCGTCATGACCGCTCTGCTGCCGTACATTGATCAGGCCAACATCTTCAATCAGTACAACCAGACCATCAACTGGAGTGTGGGAACCAACGTTGCCCTGTCGCGAACCAAGATCAATGCCTTCGTCTGCCCATCCGATCCTCAGGGGGGGGCTCTTGACGGTGTTCCCGACAATCCATCCGCCTGGGCACAGGATACCGCAGCCTCCAGCGACTATTCCCCCATCTTCGGCATCTCGCCGCTGAACCAGCCTTACACCTCGGTCCAGTTGACCAACCTGCACACGGATCCCGCAGACCCAACCTACCAGTACATTGCCGGTTTCTTCCCCAAGAACGCTACGATCACCACGGCATCGGGCCAGAAGCTCTCAGGAGCCAAGTTCAGCGACGTCACCGATGGTCTGTCGAACACCATCGCTTTTGCCGAATCGTCAGGTCGCCCTGCCGTCTGGCGTAAGAGCCGACAGTTCGGTGGTCTCCCCACCAACCGCGTCAACGGCGGTGGCTGGGCACGGCCTGCCAGCGACATCCTCTACTTCGGTGCCAAGGCTGACGGTTCAGACTTCCTCGGTACAGCCGCACTGAACGCCACCAACGGGCTGGATATCGGATCCTCTTCCTATCCTCACACCGACGCTCCTTACGTGTTCGGAACCCACGGCAACAGCCAGCCCTACTCGTTCCACACCGGTGGTGCTCACTTCCTGCTCGGGGACGGAGCCGTCAAGCTGATCAGCGAGAACATCTCCTTTGACGTCTTCATCGGACTGTGCACACCCAAGGGTGGCGAAATCGTCGGTGAATTCTAATCCGACGGGTGCCGGGAGCACCGACGGGTAACGATTTGACGCGCACCAGAGGACTCGCAAAGCACGCTTTGCGAGTCCTCTGTCTTTTCAGTCACCACTTTTAATGACAACCGTCGTCCCACACCCATCCCCGCCACCAGTCACACCTTCCTGCCGAATGAGGTTTTCTGTCGCTTTCAGATGATTGTCGACGGCAGACGGGTTAGAGTGAGCTGCTCTCTACTCCAGTTCTTGCCCCTTCCTGTTCCATCATCATGAGGCCCCTATGCTGATCGGCGACATGTATGCCCCGGGAAAAGTGCGGTTAATCGAAGTCCCTGAGCCTGTTCTGCCGTCCGAACCCCCGCATGGCTGCTCCG
>NZ_DASWWZ010000109.1:0-7291 GCF_036405755.1 Schlesneria sp. | reverse complement strand
AATTGTCTTATCCGAGGTGCCCGTCTCATGTTTTCAACCGGCAGTGATGACTCAGTGGTTGAAAACGAATTCATTTGAATTCAGAAGTGCCCAGAACAGATCTGTCAGTGCCGCCTGTGTGTCCGTTGCAGCAGCGAGCTTGTCATGGATCGCCTTCGACTCCTTCACTGTGGGAAGACGAGACAGGCACTTCTCATAGAGCCGATTCGCGACGGCGACCGGATCAGAGTACTCCTCAAGCAGGGACTCCACGACTTCACCTTGAGCGATTTTTCCAGAGGTCGTTTCGCCGTTGAGCAGATGCAGAGCCTGAGACAGGGTCGGAGTTGTTTTCACCTCACATGTGCAGGGGGTCTGACGTGTGGATCGTCCGAATGTGGTCAGGAAGTAGTTCTGGGTCCGACCGTCGGCAATCTGAACTGCTCGGGCTCCTTCCGGCAAACCAGGAAAGCGATCTGGAGCTTGAGTCACCTGATTGATGCAATCAAGCAAGATTTCGGCACGCAGTCGCCGGATCCGTCCATGAGAGAAGTGGCGTTCGTCGAATTCATTCGAGGAATTGCGATGTGTCGACAATTGATACGTTCGAGAGTTGCAGATGTCCCTTACAAGCGATCGTAAATCAAAATTGTATGTGACGAATTGGTCACCAAGTGCTTTAAAGAGAGCCGGATTAGAAGGGGGATTGCTGACCCGGATATCGTCGACCGGCTCGACGATCCCGATACCGAAGAAGTGAGACCAGACGATGTTTGCCGTGTTTCGGGCGAATTCTGAATTTCTTTTAGAGGTTAACCAGTCGGCGAGCGATTTCCGGACATCGTCTTCGGGATTGAGGTCGGGGCCTGCTTCACCGAGAAACTTCGCCAGAACCTTCTCGCCTCTGACGGGGTGTCGCAGCTCACCTTCACCAGAATTGAAGACGGTCAGTTCGCGTGGATCCTGGGCCTGTTTGTAACCGATCTGGCTGAAGAACGACGCAAAGCCGTAGTAGTCGTCCATGGTCCAGCGATCAAACGGGTGGTTGTGGCATTGGGCACACTGAATTCGTGTTCCGAGAAAAACCTGAGCCACATTTTCGGCGAGCAGTTCGGGTGTCGTTTCCGTCTGGAAATAATTCGTGGCAGGATTCTCGAATGTCCCTCCGGTTGCGGGAATCAGTTCATTAACGATCTTGTCAATTGATTCGCCGGATCGAACCCGGTCTCGCAGCCACCGGTCGTAGAGCATGAGCCCCTTGGAACTGACTCCGTTATTTGTCCTGACTTGGAGCGTCTCGGCCCATTTCATGACCCAGAGATCCAGAAACTCGTCCCGCTGAAGCAGCAGATCGACTAATCGCTCCCTCTTGTCGCTCGCTTGGTCATTGAGAAACGAGCGACGCTCTTCCGCTGATGGCAGCAGACCAATCAGATCAAGATAAACACGTCGCATGAACACTTCGTCGCTACAGACTTCAGAAGGAAGCAGGTGCATGTTGCGCCAGTGGTCGTGGACGTGCTCATCGATAAAGTTATGAGCTGCAATGTCTGGGAACTGGAACGCCGTTCCGGGACGAACGATGATCGAGGCCCCTTGTGTGAACTGATCAAATCGGGCCATCACAAATGCACTTCCGGGCCCCATTGCCGAGACGATACCGTCAACGGAGACTTTGGCTGCGGAATCATTGTTGCTAATGAAGACCGCCAGGTCGGAGACATCCCGATCGGTGCCGTCGCTGTAGTACGCGGTGACCAGCAGTTTCTGGTCGTCGCCCGGGGCACGGAAGATCGCATTCTGCGGTAAGACTTCGATCCGAACGGGTTTTGCCGTATCTTCCGGATCTGGCTGTGCTCCGGCTGTCAGCCATTGGATTAATGTCTGATAGTGAGCGGTATCCGGCTCAATGCACTGGCCTCCCGTGTGATTGACCTGCCCAATCGCTTTGTTGACAAGCAGGCAATTCGCTGGTGCCGCCAGATTAATCCGACGACCGCTCAACTCACGCGTAATGCGATAGTGATCACCTGCCGGATCGTATCCAAACAGACTTAGTCGAAAACCGTCTTTCCCCGATGCAGATCCATGGCACTTGCCAGTGTTGCAACCGGCACGGGTCAAGACAGGCAAAACATCGTTACGGAATCGAAGCTCGGCCGGATCCTTTGAATGAGATACCTCAATCGGGATGCGTGTCGAAAAACTCTCGTACTGGATCACGAGTTCTGTCTGGCCATCCGCTACCGGTTCGACGAATCCGCTCGCCAACCGGGCGACGGCGGGCAGAGCGATCTCCATCCGGGCCAAATCCGTCACGTCTTTGGTGCTGCCATCTGCTGCAAGAAGCTGGACGACAACTTCTTGTGCTTCTCGACGATTGGTCAGTGAGATTTTTGCAGGAAATGCCTGCAGACGGGGCACGACCTGATCTTCAACTTTCTTCATCTCGGCCGCAGGGGCGATTGAAGCGGTCAGGAGCAGGGCAATCGTCAACGGTGCCAGGCGATGTAAGAACGTCATAGGAGAATAGCTCACAAATAATGGGCGAGGGGCGATTTCCATTGGCGCAGATGGTCTTGTTAACGAGAGCTTGCCTTGTTGCCGCCGACGGTGTTTTCCGGATCGGCTTCCGTTTGTGTTTTTCTCAAAGCCTCCAGCGGGCTGAGCGGTCTCCCTTCAGCATCGGTGACGAGGCCGCCGGGAGGAACGATCTTGAGCAGCCCACCCCTGCCAAGGTTGAATGAGGCAGACTGTCCATCCCGGGTACCGGTCAAGCGACAGACCAGGCTGTCAAATTCGCCAACGGGTGCCGTGGGATCCAGCTTGATCGAAAACGTGACCTCTTTCGCTTGGGGCCCGACTTGTACGGGTTCGACGTGCACGCGATTCGGCAATCCTTCGAGCGTTGAGATGAGTCGATTGGGGATTTCGCCATTTCGCTCGATGGAACAAGTGACGAGAAGTGTTGTTCCTTGTTCGCCGGCGACTCGGCCGATCGTTCCACTGACCGGGGACCTGGTGATGTCGAGGTCGATCAGTTGAGATGAAACTGCCGTGTCGATCTGTGCGCGTCGACCGCGACTGCGAGGGGCAGGAGCCATCTCGATGTCGTCGGAAACCGGACCCCGTGAAACCCCTGTAGAGACTCGTCCTTCGGCACAGATTGTCCACTTCCGAGGTTCCACCTGCGGGTGTGCGTGAGCCAGGTATGTTCCGACTGTCTTATTCGCCGGGACAGTAATGAGTGGCGGTCCATCAACCCACGGCGGGAGGAAGGGAAACGTAATATCGATCGCGTCGTTGAATCCCGGGTCGCGGTGCACGTGAATGTTTAATTCCACGAAACCATCCTGGACCAGTGGCGACTTCAACGGTTCCAGTTCAATTCGAAACGGAACCGGTTCGACCACGGCGATCATCAGGCGGTCCACACTGACCGACTGATAAAGTCGGTCGGCCGACATATTGATCAGATCGACCACCTGCTGAAATGTCCCTGTCACGGTTGACTGATTCGCACTTCCCGTCGCATTCAACTGCACCAGGGCCCCCGCGATTGGCGCATCCGCCTCCGCTTCAATCACGACCGGAACCTGGAAGCGATCGGAGTCAATCGTCGTAGGGAAGTTCTTGATCCCCAAGGGAAGTCCCTGCGGAGTTAATTGCACTTTGCTCGTCACCCCTTTTCGGTTGACTCCCAGGAAAGTGACAATGCGATTTCCCTGCGGTACAGAAATCGCCTGTCGGTCTTGTGACAGTCGATTGGGGCGTGGCAGAAAAGCCGTGAGCACTGGGAGTGTCGGAGTGGCCTCGACCCGGTAGAAAAAGTGTTCGCCGCCTGCTCCACGTTGATCAACGACCCGCAGCAGATACTCTCCTGTGCGGGGAGCTTGAAATACCAGCCGACTGTCGTGAGACCCGTCATCGTCGTTGCTGACGAGAATACTTCCGTCCAAATCTAGAATGGAAATCACTGTATCGGCGGGTGAACCGAGGCGGCTTGCAAACGCTTCGAACTGAAATCGCTGACCGGCATTCACGCGAAATCGAAACAGGTCGATATCGTCGATCTGGCTTAAAACACCATTGAAAGCGACAGGGAGATCGATTGCTGGGTTTGACGAAGTCCCAGCGGCATCATTTGGCTCCACCTCAAGAACATTCTCAAAGGGTGAAATCCGGAAGGGGATGGCGGTTGGTGAGGTCGTATCCAGATGACTGGCAAACAGGCCATGGGTGTTGTCAGGTGAAGCTGGTAGCTGGACTTTCTGTTCGAACGGCCCCGCGGCATCTCCCAGAAAGCGAACCGTAAGACTTTCTCCAATTCGGCCACCGGCTGGGAAGACGGACGAAGGACGCGGAAAAGTTCCTACGTGCAGGGCGTAACCGCTATCGTCCCCATCCAGATTTACTTCCTGAACTCGTACGAAGTAATCTCCGTCTTCCGGGACGATCACCGACACATAGGGGTCCTGTCCGAAAAGAGGTGTGTCATCCGCACTGGCGAGCTCTTTTCCTTCCGCATCTAAGACGGTCAAAACCGTGTCGATCATGGTCGCCCCCAATCGAACCGCCTCCACTTCTGCAGAGAGTCGGTCTCCTCGGCGAAGTCTCAGCTTGAAATAATCCCGATCTCCTTTTTCCAGCAGACCGGTCACCGTGACATTCCTGTCCAGCGACATGGCCTCTTCAAGGGATTCATTAGGTTCATCCGCATTGACGACGGGAAATGGAGTGATCCGAAAGATCCGCAGTTCCGAAACTCCCTGCGGGGAACGGACCCGAAATGCATATGTGCCGGGACGGCAGTCGTGCGTCGTCTTCAGCGTCGCCAGAAGTTCGTTGTCAGTGACGGGCTTCAACTCGGTGCAGACAACATCAGGAGAATAGAGCATTAGCTCGCTGGCCTTCGATAACCCCGCTCCCACGAGTTTGAGAGTGAAAATGGTGTCGCGTTGTCCGACTGCCGGTATCACAGACTCAATCGAAGGGCCGGCAGCTTGAGTCGTGTTCAGCAGCCCCACAAGAAACGCTGTTGTCAGCATGATTCGCATGATGAAATCCAAATGATGCGTATAAACGAGAGAAACGTTGTCCCTGTCCCCGGGTGGTCAGAGGGCAGGTCGTCACGCAGCGGAAAGACCATTCCACCGAATCTCGAACAGGGGTTCTGTCTCACGTCCGGAACTGGCGTCTGAGCTGCCGAGCTGATGACAATCCCTCCCCCGCCACCGAAGGACAACTGTTACGACTATGCCAACAGCCCCGTTGCGAGCTTGCCTCCCAGCACGATTTGCTGCGGGCGATCGCCTGGGGTCATCAGGTCCTTGCTGGCATCGATTCCGAGCAGGTGGTAAACCGTGGTGGTATAGTCTTCCACGGAGAGTGGAGAATCGACCGGTTCTGCGGCCAGTCCGTCAGATGATCCATAGACGTGACCTCGTTTAACTCCACCTCCTGCCATGACGATGCTGAACACACGGGGCCAGTGATCGCGACCCCCACCGGCGTTCACTTTGGGAGTTCGGCCAAATTCGCTGGTAATCAGGACCAGTGTGGAATCGAGCATTCCACGTTGATCAAGGTCTCGGATCAGGCCGGCAACGGCCTTGTCGAGATCGGGCGACTGAGTCTCGATGCCTCGATAGTGGTAAGCGTGAGTATCCCAGGCCCCATAGGTCACGGTCACGGCACGGGCACCTGCTTCAATCAGTCGACGGGCGACCAGGAACCTTGCTCCTGCAGAAGGACGCAAAATGGGACCCCAGCTCTTCATTCCGTAAAGCTCTTTCGTCTCTTCCGTTTCCCCTTTCAGACTGAATGCCTGACGGGCCTGAGGTGAGTCGAGCAGGTCATAGGCCCGCTGATAAAATGAATCCATGGTCGTCAAAGAGTCGTCACGTTCCGTGTGGTGGAAATGGTCATCAACGAGTTCCTTCCACGACTTGCGGTCAGAAAAACGCTGCTCATCGACACCCTTGGGCAGACTCAGGTCTCGCACGGTGAAACCGGGGCGAGCGGGATCCGTCCCCAAGGCGAACGGTCCACAGGAGTTGCTCAAGTAGCCACTACCAAAGTATTGACTTCCCTGAGTTGGAATGCAGATGTAAGGGGGAAGGGCACCGCGAGGACCCAACTCGTGCGAGACAACGCTTCCGACACTGGGGTAGACCAGTGCCGGACTGGGACGATATCCCGTAAACATACTATGCTCGCCACGTGCATGATCCACCTCTGTGTGTGACATACTGCGCACGACTGTCAGCTTGTCGGCGACTTTTGCCATTTCCTGCATGTGTGAACTGAACTGGACTCCGGGCAACGACGTACTGATCGGGTCCAGAATTCCGCGATATTCGATCGGTGCATCCGGCTTCGGATCGAAGCTATCCATGTGGGCAAACCCACCCTGCAGATAAACGTGAATCACCGATTTTGCCGTTGCGGGGATGTTGCGTCCCTTTGACGCTGCGACAGATTCATGCCGAAGCAGATCACCCAGCGACAGTCCTAGTCCTCCCAGCCAACCGACCTTCAAGATGTCGCGACGACTGGGTCGCTGAAAATGAGCGGGATCACTGAACCACGTGCCGGCAGCAGGTTCTGACATAGCTTTCGTTCCTGAATGAGCGAGTAAGTGACTACCTGGTGAAGTGAAAACGGGACGTCGGGACCACAAAAGACGATCATCTGTTGTGTGGTGGTCGGAACATATAACGAACGCGACTCTTAATTGATTGCACAGACAAGTCTAATGAACTGGAGCGTCAGATAACTCCACAACCAGCTTCGGACGTTGTGACAGGATTTCGGCCTCCGATGTGTAAAAGTCCCATCCATTTCCTCCGGTGTTGAGAAACGCCCAGCCGTGGTTGTCATCCCCATTGACCCAGGACTGGACCGTGTCTGTCACATCAAACACGATTTCTGACGCGTTGGCTGAGATCTTCCCGAAGGTAAAGCTGTCTTTATGCCGTGACGCTTCAAAACCGTCGGCCGAGATGCCCGCGACGACGCTATTCCAGGTTGCTGCACGGTCGAATGGGACAAGCATCCGGTGCAGGTTGACCGTATCACCCTGGTCAAATGCGCTCACCAGTAGCTTGGCAGAGATGACTCGAGCATGCGGGTTTATCTGACCCTTCTGGTCACCAATGATGTCATCAAATCGGAGCAGAACCTGGCTTTCCCCTCCGTCGTTGTTCGAATCAGATGAGGCATTGGGATTGGCCGCCAGAATCGTCGTCGTCGCCAACGCCCAGATCTCTGTATCGACGGTGCCTGCATAGCCATTAGCACCTTCTTGAAA
>NZ_DASWWZ010000108.1:0-6454 GCF_036405755.1 Schlesneria sp. | reverse complement strand
ATTAAACCCCAGCCAGGCCTCAGTCCGGCACGAGAACAGACCGAGCCCCTGTGCGGGAATCTCGAACGCGGAACCAGACGGATCAATCCCCCGTTGGTCGGTCCCCCAGGTCCCCCACATCCCGTCCCGCCAGATATCGTCGAAGTGGGTACTGACGAACTGGAGATCATCGTAGACAAGCGGGCCCTGAATCAAATCCTGACATTCGGGATGGTCGTCGTACCATTGCAGCAAATGGCTGATCGCTCCCGGCCATAAATTCACGTGAGAATCGAGCACCAGTACGGCATCGGCCGCGGCGATGCGAAAGATATGATCCCGGGGCGCGGCCGTCCCGCCAGCCTCCCTGTATGGGATATACCTGACCTGAAAGGGACAGGGCCAGTCCGGATGTGGAACGCTGATGGATGAGCAAAAATGTCTCAGCGACTCGGCCTGAGGACCGTCCGGATCATTGTCGACGATGACGATCTCGCAGCGGGGCATCGCTTCGGCGTGGTACAGCCGCAGCGCATTGACCGTGAAGTAAACTCCATCAAAGTCCCGATGCGTTGCCATCCCGATCGTCAGTCGAGTCATCTACTCAGGCCTCTCCAAGAGCTGCAGCGATTGTTCAGGTGAGAAACGGCGGCGAGTTCCGCAACAGTGACGCCAACTGCTCAAGTCGAGTCCCCCCTCGGCGGGCGCGCTCCGATGCAACGGGGAGTGATCCTTCCGCCGAGTGATCAACGTTCTGTCGGTCCCCAGTCATTGAGATTGCCGTCGTACTTCTGGAAACTTCGGAAGCGTTGTCGTCGGTCGCTTAGCGTTTGAAATTGACTGACAAAGCGACTCGAAACCCAAATCCTGCATTTTTTGCGTCGGGGGGCTCGCAGTACCGGTTTGCACTGCGAAGTCGGGTCAGATCCTGCCCCCAGCTCCCGCCCCGCAAACACTTCCTGGTCCCCTTCAGCGGACCAATGGGATCGATCGCCGGCCCGGAGGAATGTTGCTGGTAGAAATCGACGTCCCACCAGTCGTAGACCCATTCCCAGACATTTCCCAGCATGTCGTGAATGCCGAATGGATTGGCGGCAAGGCTTCCCACAGGCTGCGTCGAAGCCAGATTGAAATTGGGGCCGAGAACCTGCAAAGCATCCGTATCCGTCAGCCAGGTCCTGGTCGTCGTCCCCGCCCGACACACGAATTCCCACTCCGCTTCCGTCGGAAGTCGGTACTTGCGGAACTGGTCCGCTTCCCGCTCCGACAACAGTCGACAGAACTGGTCGGCATCCCCCCATGTTAGATACTCCACTGGCAGCCGCATTTCCTGGGGCTCCGATCCATCGGGAACGATCATCCTCGAGGGAAACATCGACGGATTTTTCTTCAGAACCTTCTCAAACTCCTGCTGAGTGACTTCGTGCGTCCCAATATAAAAAGGCTTCGAAATAATCACCCAATGCTGCGGCCCGGCACTCTTCGCCACGGCCAGCCGGTCCGCAGTATTCGCGGGCCAGTTTCGAGTCCACTCTTCGATCTCGTCCTCGGTGGCTCCCATCATGAATTCGCCAGGAGGAATCAAACGAAAACTCATCCCCAGGGAATTCGTAAACTCGACAGGAACGCCCAGATAGTTCGCCCACGCTTCCTGATGTGACTTCGCAGTATCGGAATCGAAGGGGGCAACCGCCTTCTCAGGGGCACCGACCGGCCAGACAGGAAGCTCCGCCAACGTAGCGATCGGACCGTGATGCCCCAGCATGCCGCTTGAATCGCCCTCGTCGGTGTCGATTCGCCCCTTGTCCCTGGCCTCCCCCTTATCAGGAGCGTCAGTAAGGCGCTCCGCGAGAAATCCCTTCGCCATCAGTGTCACAGCCAGCAGGGTGACTCCGATCAGGCTGCCGAATATGACGTTTCTCCGGGAGGGAGTATCCGGAAGCCCTTCGGTCACGGTTTCGCATTCATGCAATGTCTGCGTGGCGGATCGAGAAAGTGTCCGCAGTCCCTCAGAAGTGACTTCTTGTGTTTCGTCGCTCAGGAGCGGTCTTCGAACGGCAAAAGAGTGCCCCGTTTCCGTTGGGGATAAGACCTCCAGTGCATCGATTCCCTCGATGACGGCCTGAGCATCCATCAGTCGTGTCTTACGATCTTTGGACAGCATTGCCGCGAGCAGGGAATCCAGCCCGAGGGGAACATCTTTCAACGTGTCTTGCAAACGGGGAATCGCATGTTCGCGATGAGCCACCACGATTTCCCCCACGGAATTGCCGGGAAAGGGGGGCTTGCCGGTCAGCAACCAGTAAAGCGTGCAGCCAAGGCTGTAAATATCGGCACGGGCATCGACTTCGCGTGGATTGACGAATTGCTCGGGTGGCATGAAGTCGACAGAACCGGTGACAATCCCCGTTCCAGTGATGTCGTAGCAGGGGTCCCCTTGCGCTGTATCCGTCCATTCGATCATCCGTGACAAACCGAGATCAAGGATCTTCACAACCCCGCTGCGGTCCAGCATCAGATTCGAGGGTTTGATGTCACGATGCACAAGTTTTTCAGAATGGAGATAGGCCAACCCGGTCGCTACCTGCCGGATAATGCCCAGCGCCACGGGGACTGACATCAACCCGCTGGTCTGAATGCGTCGCTTCAGATCAATCCCGCTGACAAGTTCCATGACAAGATAAAGAGATCCTTCACACTCGCCAGCGTCATAAGATGTGACCACGTTGGGATGATGCAGTCGCGACGCCAGTCGAATCTCTCGCAGGAATCGATCGATTGTCCCCTCAGCTTTGAAACGATCCGGCCGGATGACCTTGAGAGCAACCATTCGCCCCATCAGACGGTGCCGGGCCGAGTAAACCGTCCCCATGCCCCCTTCGCCGATTTTTTCCCAGAAGACATAGTGCCCCATCAGCAGATTGCGGCCTTCCAGCAGAAACTGAGACTGCAACGGGGTAATAATTCTCGCCTTGAGCATCTCTTCAATGATGCGATGGGGATCGGGAGCAGTCTGGCCGGTCCCCATCCGCTTCACAGTCTCATTCAGCCACTGGACCTGTGAAGGATCTCCTTCCGCCAGCAACTCCTCGAGCTTCTCCAATGAAATATTCATCATCTTCCCCCCTTGGGCACCGGGGGGGTTACGAAGCGCCAACTCACCGTGGCTTGCGGTCCCAAGCGACTGAACACAGTGAACATTCTTTCAGACACCCATGCCGAACGGAGCGACCAGGAATTCGCCTCAGGGGAATCAGAAAGAGCCGTGTATGAGGTGTGTGAACACGGCAGATCGGGCCCTGTGATCGGCGCTGCCTGGCTTGAGTTGGGCTGTGTCTGCGGACGATCACCAGAGTGGTCCGAAAGTGGACGACTCCCGGAATCTCCGTTCGACCTGCCATCCGCCGTTAACATCGCGGGGCCCCACACGACTTGATGCATAGACACTGTAGCGATCAGATTGACTCATTCAGAATTTCAACAACAACTTACAATACGCGGCCCGTTCAGTAGAAACAATCAATCCATCGAGCCGACGTGATGCGTGCCGCCAAGCTCCGTCGATGCGCCATGGAAGCTGGGATTGTCGGTCCTCTTACTCACTTGCCGCTGTGAGCCGCCCAGGTGAGGCCGATTTGCCCCCCGACTCATGCTCCATCTTCGCTGATCATCACGCCGATTTCTCGATCCTGGGAAATTACCGCATTATTCGCTGCGGCTATTGTTTTAATTAGCGGCGGGACTAAAATCCTTGGCAGCGGCGCGAGTTCGCTGCCAGGAAAGTACCAGAACAAAAGATGAAACCTGCATTAGAACCTGATGACGAACAGTTTTTGCTGAGCCTTCAACGGCTCGGAGGAGGAACCGTTCAGGATTTGTGCGACGCTGCAGGAGTCACAGCGACGGCGATTCGGTTACGTCTCAGTCGTCTTCAATCGCTGGGGCTGATTGAGCGCCAAACGATTCGATCGGGCCGCGGACGCCCTCACCATACCTACCAAATCACGGAACTGGGTCGACGACGACTCGGCGATAACTATTCCGAACTGGCTCAACTGCTGTGGTCGGAACTCCAGACAATTGACGAAATCGACGTGCGCCAGCGGGTCACAGGCCGCATTCGTGATGCCATGGTTCGTCAGTATGGCGCAAACGTGCAGGGGGCGCTCCTGTCCGATCGCTTCGCCCAATTGGGAATCGCACTGGCTGACCGTGGGTTCTCCGTCGAAGTCGACACGCGAGAAGCGCTGCCGATTCTCCGCGAGAATCACTGCCCGTACCACGAGCTGGCTCAGCAGGACCCAGGGATTTGCGAGTTGGAACAACAGGTTTTTGAGCGGGTGCTGGGGGTTCCTTTGACTTTAGCGTCCTGCTGTCGGGATGGCGGACATTGCTGCGAGTTCCATCCTGCGTGATGTGCAGTTTTTCGAATTCACCCTATTTCATAGTGACCAGAAGTTCATAGTAACCAGAAGAGAAACAACGAAAATCAAGTGGCCGGCAGTCAGCCGCCAGAACATTCATCGAGTAGAGAGTGAGGAAAGTGCAGTTCAGTACAGACCGTTAAGACGATTCAGACAGCGGCTCGGCTGAGGAAGTGTGTGGAAGTGCCTGCCACGAGGATGGCAGCCCGCTGGCAAGGAACGAGGTTGGGTGAAAGCAACGGCAATTACTGTTAAAGTCGTTCCCTTGCGGGACAGTTCCCGGCACCATCTCCAGTAACGCAACAAAAACGGACACTGCAATCATGACAACCTGGATTGAAGGCCGATTTGAAGAAAACGTTATCACCACGTCGCTGGAACAGGCGATGAACTGGGCGCGGCAGTCGAGTATCTGGCCGATGACGTTTGGTCTGGCGTGTTGCGCAATTGAGATGATGGCTGCGGGTGCAAGCCGGTTTGATATGGATCGATTTGGTGCTGGTGCGTTCCGCGCGACGCCACGACAAGCCGACCTGATGATCGTCGCAGGGACGGTCACCTATAAGATGGCCAGCCGCGTCCGCCGCCTGTACGAACAGATGCCCGACCCCAAGTACGTGATTGCCATGGGAGCCTGCACAGTCGGAGGAGGCCCCTACTTCAAATACGGATACCACGTTGTAAAGGGAGTCGACCTGGTCGTCCCTGTCGACGTCTACGTCCCCGGGTGCCCACCACGACCTGAAGCCCTGCTCGAAGGTCTGATGCGAATCCAGGACAAAATCAAAGCCAAGAAAATTACCCGAACACAGGAAGTCCTGCCGATTCCGCACCACACGGGACGAGTGGCTCTTCCCGTAACCCAGTCATTGACGGAAGTCGTCTGATGGAATCAATCGCGTGACGGTACTGCGGTCTAATCCAGCCGCGAATCCGGTCCGCACAGAATTCGTTTTTTGACAAGTCAACGGTCCTTCAGGCAGGGAACCTCGCAACAACGAGCCGTGCCTGACGCGACTGAGACTTGGAGCCGGCCCCGCGAGGCCCTCGAGTGAGGCCCGATCGAAGTTCGTCGATCGGGCGATCACCCGTGATCGTTCACTGAGTCAGTTTTCTTTTCCACACAAGTAGAGTTTTCGCATTCAATGTCCAGTCTTCTGAAAATCACCGATCTGCATGTGTCTGTGGACGACAAACCGATTTTAAGGGGCGTCAGTCTCGAAATTCGTCAGGGCGAAATCCACGCACTCATGGGCCCGAACGGATCCGGTAAAAGCACCCTCGCCTACACCCTGGTCGGTCACCCCAAATACGAAATCACGGGTGGCTCGATCGAAGTGGATGGCACGCCGCTGAACGAGCTGGACCCCTGCGATCGCGCCCGACTCGGCCTGTTTCTGGCCTTCCAGTACCCGGTCACGATTCCCGGTGTGAAGGTAGCGGACTTTCTGCGACATGCTGTCACCAACATTCGCAACCCAACTCGAAAAGAGGGCGAAGGCCTGATCCCCATGCGGGACTTCCGTAAAGAGCTGAAAAGCCGCATGGAAGAACTTGGCATGGACGTGGAATTCGCTCGCCGCTATCTGAACGACGGTTTCTCGGGTGGTGAAAAGAAGCGAATGGAAATTCTCCAGCTCGCCATGCTCCAGCCCAAGTTTGCGATCCTCGACGAAACCGACAGCGGACTGGACAGCGATGCTGTTCGAGTGGTCAGTGAAGGACTCCGAAAGCTGGCAGGACCTCAGATGGGTGTCCTGATCATCACGCACCACGAACGTCTGCTGGAATACAACGTTCCACAGTACACCCACGTCATGCTCGCGGGCCGCATCGTCGAAACCGGCGACGCCTCGCTGGCACATGAACTGCATAACAACGGCTATGCCAATATCCGACTTCGCCATCCCGCTGAAGCAGCCGAAGAACAGGAACAGCAGAAGAGTGTCCCCACTGCCGTCGCCGCAGGGACCAAGTAAGCATACAAGAAGCGGCATCCGGCAACCACGAAACGACGCAACCGACTTCGCCGCCTAGAAGTGGTCGGCGAA
>NZ_DASWWZ010000107.1:0-2845 GCF_036405755.1 Schlesneria sp. | reverse complement strand
GTAACCAGATGTTTTCCGTTGAGTTTACAACGAACGAATCTCCCGCTGCGACCACCGCATACGATTTGATGTTCTTCAAGACTGCAGCTGCATCCAAGGCCGGAAGAAGTTGCATCGGCCAGCCTGCACCGTATAGGTAGCCAGCACCGTTGCCATTGCTAATCGGGATGTCAGTCGTGAGATGGGGGAGGCTTCCGCCACCCGTGGAAGTGAAAGCAGTCATCGCGATGCCCACTTGCCGGATATTATTGAGACACTCAAGTTTACGTGCAGCACGGCGAGCTGATTGCACGGCGGGTGCGATCAGGGAGGCCAGCACCGCGATGATGGAGATCACCACCAGAAGTTCGATCAGCGTGAAGCCGCGTCGCGGCTGGCGTTGTTTTTTGAGGCGAAGGCGAGTCATCTTGCATTCTCCAAGGAATTGAAAGTTGAGAAGGGTTCGATCGAAAAGATATGTGCCTGTTTCCGTCGAACTCGCCGTTCGACTGCAACGCGCAACCGAATGGCATATTAGCAAATCGGAAGCCACAGATCCAATGTTTTTTTAAGTTGCTTGCTGTAAATGACTTGTGTGGTTACCTGTCAGTTTTGCGGAATTTTGTTCTGTGTCTGATTGTGCTTCGTCTGTCTCCTCTGTGTGTTTAGTTTTGCTGCTTTGTGTTTCTTTTGCTGCGTTCTGCCCGTGAGCCTGCCGATCAACGTCAATTCAGGATCTGGCGGTAGAGCACCAGTTGCTTCCAGTTAATGCCGTTGGGGATACCTGATGTTGATGTGTCCGGGAGAATGCTGAAGGTGCTGTTGATCGGTGTGATTCCCTGGGCGGCAAGATTTTTCCATTGTTCCACCGCGCCAGTGCGATCGATGACGAAAAATGCCCGCTGCGTTGGCGAATCTTCCAGCCGACCGCCGATGCGAATGGCCGTATTGCCTCCCGAGGTTTCCTCGACCGCTTCAAAGTATTGCACGGCGATGAAGACACCGAACGAGTTGGATCGCGTCGTTACGTTATTCATGATCTTGGACAACAGGCGATTCTTCGCCAGTGAGTCCAGCGGCGCCGATCCACCGATATGTTCGGCCTGTTGACCGACTTCGAATAAGCCGCGCGGATCGGGCAGGGTGGCGTCCCCGTCCAGGATACGGAACAAGGTGTCCTGACGCTGGCTGGTCTGTCCCCGCGCCGTGAAGCTGAAACTGCGAAACGGCCGTGATCCCGCCAACCCGGGAACAAACAGTCCTGTGACGGGATCTGCACTCGCCTGGGGCGGAGTAATCCCCGGCAGGAAAATTCCATCCCGGGATCGCAGGAATTCGTACCACCAGTCGCGCGTGGTCCCGGTCGATGCGACCGTGTCTAATGTGTCACGACTGGGGATCGAATTGGGCAGGATGTTCAAGACGAGGTTGTCGTCCAGCAGTCCCGCCAGGACGTTCGAATGACGAACCATGTTCAGGTTGAGCTGTCCATGGACTCGCGGCCACCCAAAGTTCGTCGGCAGCCCAAGCTGGTTGACCGAGTAGTCTCGCAGTTCGGGATGACGGTGCATGGGGGAGGGGACTTCCAGGAATTCGAGCAACCGATACCACCGATTGTCGAACTGAGGGTTCAAGTCGAGTGAATCCGGGTAATCCGCCAGCATGAACTTGGTATTGGCCGTTAACGCACGGTTCGTACCCGAAAGGTTGAGCTGGTTGACGGGGCTGTGATTGGCGTAAGCCAGTGCGCGCGTCAGGTACCAGGTTTCTGTCATGTCGTACCAGAGGTCGCTGGCGGCATAGAGTCCGGGCCCCACCAGAGGAAGTTCCAGCAGTTCGCCGAGCGATGCGAACGGTCGGTCAAAGTGGAATTGCGAGACCAGCGGGACAGGTGGAGGACCACTTTGATTGTATTTTCCCGTGCCGATGAAGTTACGCAGGGGGGCGGTTGTGGGATTGCCCCACTCGTTGGTGCTGGGAAATTCGACCTCATTGTCAGCGGCCAGCGGCTCTGGTCGGTACCGGCTGTTCAATGCCTGCAGCAGTGGCACGACGGTCGTGGCATCCGTCGTATTGGTCGTATTAAAGATCTTGATACCGCTTTCGGGAGTCAGCATGTTCCCGGTCTGAAACCGGTCGACTTCAATCCAGGGGTTGTCCGCTTCGTCGGCCGGAGTCGTGGGGGGCTGGCGATAGGGGTTGGCTCGCCGCATCAATTGGAAAACGACAGGCAGTCTGTCGGTCATGGGGTCAGGTGGCGTGTTGTTCTGACCGAGTAATTCTCCTCGCGTTGGTTTGTCCACCGGAGGCGTAGCACCATCGGTCAAACGAAAATTGGCCGGTGGATCGACGATCAGATCCAGTCGACTGGTCGGTGCGAGAGTGGCAGCAGGGGCGACCGTCGTGCCGTTGACGACGAAGTTACTGCTCGGATTGCCTGAGGTGTCGTGAGTGGATCCATCACCGGCACTGAGAATCGTGAATGCACCGCCGGCAGGAATGGAGCCGATCAACGGGGTCAGGCGCCGCTCATCGGCGGAACCGGTTCCCGGTCCCGCGGGGAGCACACGGATCTGCCACGCATTGTTCGTGGTGAAGTCGATGGGGTAGGGCGACGTGCTCTGCAGATCGATGTAGGTGAAGAAGCGGGCTGTCCCGTCATCGAAAGCGGTTGTCGGATTGTTGCCGGTCAATTGATTCGTCTTGATCACCAGCGCTTCGCTGATGGTCAGTTGCTGAGCTTCGACACCCCAGACTTCCTTGCGGTTCGGCTCGACGGTGGTGTAGGGATTATCATCCATGCCCCAGCCGTCGCTCAGGTCTGTGTCGTACTCAAACCGGGTGATCACGTTATCACGATCCATCG
>NZ_DASWWZ010000106.1:0-15637 GCF_036405755.1 Schlesneria sp. | reverse complement strand
TATGTGGGGAAGCATTCACGCCAAAGTTCTCGTAGCGTCACGAAAGCCACATCGCCCGCTGATACCTCAGTGGACGACTTGTCGGACGGATCAGGCCCCCTGAGCTGAAGCAAAGGATAATCAATGCCTGACTTCACCGATGAGGAACTTCTTGCCTACGCTGACGAACGCCTCTCTTCCGAGCGATCTGCAGAGATCGAACGCGCCTTGCGCAATGAGCGACTGATTCAGGACCGATTCGTTGCGCTCCTTTCCGAGCGAGACCGAGGGCAGACCAGCGTCGGGGAAATCTGGCGACAAGGGAGTTTAAGTTGCCCCTCCAGATCAGTCTGGGAAGCGTTTGTCACGGGACGACTTGGGGACGGACTTACCCAGTACCTCAAGTTCCATGTTGAAGTCATCGGCTGCCGCCCATGTGCCGCCAATCTGGCCGACCTGAGTCACCACGCCCACTTCCCTGAAAGCGAACGCCGCACGCGCAAGATCTTTCAGTCTTCCGCCGGGCACCTTCCGCAGTAGAAGACTGCGGAGACACAACTGCTGCCCCCTCGAGAACGTCACTGGAGTCGCCGGGGACAGTCGGAGCCATTCAACCTCGCGCGGCTTTCATTGGTTGACCTACGCGCCGGCCCCCGCCCAGCACAGACTTGATCGAAGGTGGCTGCGAGCCGAATCCGCGTCACCATAAAGCAGAAAGGTGCTTGCGAAAGTTCGCAAGCACCTTTCTGAATTCAGCGTGCCGGTCACTGGCACATTCTCATTTGATCCGCCTGCAATCGCTGCGCAGGCTGTACGCGGCAGCAACCATGCAGACCTGCATCTGCAAGAATTAGCGAGACATGAAAGCGATCACGCGACCGATTTCAATCGGAGGTACAGTGGCATCGCCAGCGGTAGGCAGAGCCTGAACGCGGGCTTCCAAGTCCTTGGAATCGAACGAGACCCAGTCAACTGACTGACGAGAGGAGTTGTCGACGATCTCGCGGTACAACTTCTTAACGTTTGGTCGGTTGCGGAGAGTGATCACATCGCCTGGAGAAACGAAGATCGAGGGCTTGTCGATCGTCTTTCCGTTGAGCTGGAAGTGTCGGTGAACGATCCCCTGACGTGCCTGCAGACGCGTGGTCGTAAAACCAGCGCGGCGGACAACGTTGTCGAGACGGCGTTCGCACATCACCAGCAGAATATCGCCGGTGTTACCCTTCTGGGCACGTGCCTTGGCGAAATAGCGACGCAGCTGAGCTTCGCGCATCCCGTAGTGGTACTTGATCTTCTGCTTGTCAGCGAGAGCCAGACCGTAGGTGGACAGTTTACGGCGACGCTCGGCCATCCCAGGAGGATTCGGACGCTTTTCCAAAGCCTTTGCAGCTCCGGCGTTCTCAAACACCATCGCCCCCAACCGGCGATTAACTCGTCCCTTGGGACCCGAATACCGACCCATGCAAATCACTCCCGTGCAGTCGACCTGCGTCTACCCATAATTACTGAAACCTAAATCGAAGAGAGGAATAATGGCAAGTCCTCACACTTCCGTCAACAGTGCCGAAATGATTGATTACTTCGGCGTCTGTCTCGTCGAGACAGAATCGGAAAGCGGAGGTCTCTCTTCGGACGACGCATCGAACTAACCAGACTGTAATAGCGTGACTCCGCGGTGGATGTCGCTACTGCGTTACCGGTTTAGGTCCAATGGCCCGCGTCCCCTTGCCGTGGCGGGCCTTCAGATCGAAGAGTCCGAAGATCTCGGAGGCATTCATGCTCAGCGAGACGTTCGTGTCATCTCCCTCACCGAGAATCGCAGCGAACAGCTCACGTTTCTCGGTCAGGACTTTGTCGATTCTCTCTTCGATCGTGTCCTTCGAGATGAATCGTGTCACGATCACCTGGCTTTTGCAACCGATCCGGTGAGCTCGATTAATCGCCTGGTCTTCAATCGCCGGGTTCCACCACCGGTCAAAGAGGAAGACATATCCGGCGAACTGCAGATTCAGTCCCACAGCCCCCGTCCCGTAACTCATCATCAACAGATGGGCATCCGGATCCTCTTTGAACCTCGCGAGGATCGGTTCCCGCTGTTTGTGGGGAATTCCCCCGTGATAGACGAGTGCCCCATACTTTTCCATCGGCTTGGCGAGCCAATCGATCACCTTCGTCCATTGACTGAAGAGAATCGCCTTGCCACCACTGGCCGCGATTTCTTCCATATCCGCTTCAAGCCGCTCCAGCTTTGAGCTCTCGCCAGTCAGCGGGTCGAAGTTCGTGATCTGCTTCAGCCTCAGCACCAGTTCAAAGACGTGCTGTACCGTGATCGAATCACCCAGTTCATTCAGGTGAATGACACCCTCTTTTTCTGCCATTTCATACGCATGCTTCTGGGCAGGAAGGAGTTCGAGGTATGCATCGCGGTCCAACCGCGGCGGCATATCCTTCATCACCAGGTTCTTGGTTCGGCGCAAGATGAACTGCTTCGCCAGAGACTGAAGCTGCCGCAGGTCAGGCGTCGCATTGGGAGGAACCACCTCGAGAAACTCGTAGAGTGCTCCCAACTCTTCCGGACGATTTTCAATCGGCGTTCCGGTCAATGCCCAGCTTCGGCGGCGGGGAAGTGCCCGCGCAGTCACTGCGGTACGCGAAGTTCGGTTCTTGATCCGCTGAGCTTCGTCCAGCACGATCAAATCGAACTTGGGAAATTCACCTTCGCCAAATGCCGCAAAGTCGCGAACCAGTGACTCGTAATTCGCAATCAACACCGGGACACCAGGCATCGTCCAGGTCAATTTGCGCCGTTCACTGTCCCCTTCGACCACGACAAACGGCAGTTCTTCGGCCCAGGTCTGGAACTCTCGCTGCCAGTTCGGGAGCAGAGGCTTGGGACAAACAAGCAGCACCCGTCGGGCCTGTCCACTGCGGACTAGCAACCGGATCGCCGTGATGGTCTGCATGGTTTTGCCGAGTCCCATTTCATCCGCCAGCAGTGCAGATGAATGAGAAAAGAGCCAGCCAATTCCCTCATACTGATAGGGAAATGGCTCGAACGGCATAATCAGCTCTTGACCGGCCAGCCACGTCTGCAGAGGAGGTTGCAGCAGGTAGAACAGTCGGTCTTCTACCGACAATGCATCGTCAGGTGGCTTGATCCGCGTGACGGCTTTTTTCTCGGGAACCTCGTTCAAACCATCGACGAGTGACGAAAGCGTCGGCGGCTCGTAGTCGGGCATGATCTCGATGGGGGGCGGCCCCAACGGTTCCTCGAGATTCTTACCCTTATTCTGCGCCGCGGCGTCGGCCTTCTGCTTTTCCAGCAGTGAGGCCCCTTCAGGGAACTGAATTCCAAAGGTTGCGACACGTTGCCGCGTGGGCTTCCAGGCCGGCATCAGCGCGGGAGGTTTCGGCATCCCCTGCGGCTCAACCTCGACCGAAGCCCAGCGTCGCATTGCGACATTCTGGCCCGAAGAATGAATATCCGCGCGCAATTTGAGTGGCACGGATTCCACTGCAACATCGCTGAGAAGTTCGTCCAGCGAATCCTGCGAGGCATCCCCCAGTTCCTGCGCGTCAATGGCCTTGAGCGGCGTCCAGTGGGGCCCCTGAAGTGACCCCGATTTAGCTCGTCGTACTTTTGACGCCAGCTCGCTGTCGGCTTTGAGATCGTCCCTGATCAATGCGTCCTCCGATGCGATCTGATTGTCCATCACCTGCGTGAATCAGGCTCTCGTCTTTTCCGAGAATACCGTCCATCTCAGCAGCTTAGGCAATCCCCGCTGCTTCTCATATCCCGATCAGTCGGACCATCCCCTCTTCAGGACAACCATCCCGTCAGGCGGGGCGAGCGAGACTGAGTCGAAGGGTTTCGACCAATGCTTCACGGACACGCTCGAAGGGTTCCCGAAGATCTGCATCACCGGGAACCAGCTTCGAATAGTTCTCGACCTCGGTCCTGTCCTCCGGATGGGATGCATGAAATGCGATCAATTCTTTGCCTAGCCGCAAGGACCCTGAGGCACCTCCACCATCCTCACCATTCACCCTATTCTTTGCGGTTTCACTGGACTTTGAGTCCGGAGAAGTCGTCGGCAGGCTGGCGACAGGAAGTGAGGTAACACTTCTCAGATCGAGGAGATCGGAGGTCTCAACCATGATCAAATGCGGTTTGACCCCGACCTTTTCCAGTAGGGTGCGCCCAATCAGCTCTCCCAAAACGTAAGGTCTCAGGGTGGGGCCATAAAGAATCTGCTGGGTCCGATTTGGTTTCACGGGCGAGGTGCATTGGAATTCCAGAGGACGACCAAACCGATTCGTGATCAGCAGTCCGCCGACGTATCCTCGTTCCTCGTCCTCAACCGCTGTCAGGAAGCCCAACCGAAACTGGTCGTGATTCCCGTTCGACATGCATATTTCCTTAACGTTTTTCAGAGTTTTGCCCGGCAGTCCCCCGCAAGGGTGATTGCCACATCTCGGGTGACTTTCCATTGATCGTCGGTTCGTCGGTGCGACTTGAATGTCAGAATTCCCACGTCAGAGCGTCAACCATCGGGACTGCGCGCTCTGGCGAAAATGCGTAAAGACGGGAACCTTTCCGAATTTTATTGGCTGCGACTCAGTCGCTTGGAACGGTTTTGCCAGTCAGAGACATCATCGTCGTCCCGGTCCTCGCGGCGCGGGGCTGCCAGAACTTGAGCCACCGAGGGGCACGTTCACTCAACAGAGCAACAATCAACCACCAGGATCCGGCAACCAGTCCCAGCACCACCAATACGCCGCCGATGGCCGAGTTCAACATGCGGGCCTTCAATTCCTCCACCGGACGCAGGGCAACGTCCTTGCGTTCCTGCACAACGGCGGCCCATTTTGTGTTCCCCACCGGGCTGAACGCGGCCAGCCATTCCCCTCCATAGGTATCCGGGTCAAACTGATGGACAGGATCGAGATAGTGTCGCGTCCGGTCGTATTCTCCCTTTGCGACGCTGGGATCCCCCTTCTTGTTCTGTCGAATCAGTTCCTCCAGATTCTCCAGAACTTCATCATCGACAATCCCTTTCAATCGGAGCTTCCGGAAGTCGGCCTCGCTGATCTGCCCCAGTTGCGAGTCGTCCATCCAGCTGTGAGCAAGTAACTGCCAGTGTCGCTCGCCGTCCAGATCCCCCCCATCGACGATGGCCAGTTTGCGATTCACCCCGTCCGAAATCTGGGTCTGCCAGTTCCGCTGATAGTCCTTAATCAGACTCCCCAGTGTCAGGGTACGACAGAGCACCCCGATCACGTCTTCCGACTTTTGAGGATCGAACACGGGCACCGATAGCGCGACGACATAGAGTTCGTTCGACGCAGATTTGAACGGAATGGAGATCCGACACGTCCGGATCGCGTGGATATCCACGGGAACTTCGTTGCGCGGCCAGTCATTGCCACTGCCGTGAAAGAAATCGCGCCAAGCCATGTTTTCATCCTGCATCTGACTGGCGGGCGATCTCCAGCGCTGGATCCCGCTCGCGTCCAGCAGGAACCAGCTTGAGTCCTGGACGCGGCTTAACTCTTTCGACCGCTCATCGTTTTCCCGCTTCAGTCGATCGAGGTGGTCAATCAGTGGTTTCCGCTGCGCGATGGGAAGCACGGCGAGGCTGGCAATCTCCTCCCGCAATCGCGTGTCGGCGGCCAGAGTCTCGAGCTCATGCCGCCGGTCTTCCAGTTCACGATTGATGCTGTCAGCCAGCAGATTTGCCGATAGAACATCACTTTCAAGCGCCCGGCGGATCAGATTGTCCTGAGTTGTCCGCACGGCATCATTCATCGTGTCCATTGCCAGTGGAGCGATACTCAACAGCAGCAGCAATGGCAGGATCAGCCCCAACAGAATCAATGGTCGCCGGGCACGGAATCGCTCACGGCTGACCAGTTTATCCAGCACCGCCTGAGCATTCGGGAAACGCTTTGCAGGATCGGCAGCGAGGCAGCGATCTACAATCTCACACAACTGCTGGTCGATGCCGAAAACGCTGCGGTGACTGGTCGGTCTGGCATCGGAACGAACGATTTGCCGGTAAATAGAGAGTCGTTCTTCGAGTGTCCCTGCGGAACTCAATCGTCGCTCGGTCTCTTCTGTCCGATGGGGCGGGGTGCCGGTGAGCATGTTAAAAATGAGTGCCCCCAGCGCGTAAACGTCCCAGCGAGCGTCCGGAACGGCCTTCAGATCCGCCTGCTCCGGAGCCATGTAGAAGAGCGTTCCCAAGGAATGGCTATGTTCGTCCGCCAGACGCGATTGGCCGAAGTCACACAGGCGAGGTTCGAAGTCCTGGTCCAGCAGGATATTCGCCGGCTTGAGGTCACAATGCAGAATCCCGCTTCCATGAGCGTGCACCAGCGCCTGGCAGACGCGTGTGGCTATTCGGACAGCGTCCGCAACAGCGAGAGGGCCGACAGCCAGTCGAGCAGCCAGCGAACCGTTTTCGAGGTACTCCATCACATAATACGGGGGATCATGATCCCATCCGACAGCCAGCAAACCGACGATATTTCGCGAAGTGTACAGCACCGCCAGCTTTTCGACTTCACGTCCCAGCAGCGACCAGTCGACACCACGGCGGTGGGTGTAAAACTTGATCGCCACGTGCTTTCCCGTATTCTGTTCGCGGGCCAGCCAGACGGAGCCATACTTTCCTTCGCCGATCGGCTTGAGAATCCGGTAACCAGGCACGACGGAGGGGGCCTCCCCCGCCAATCCGCTCAGATCAAGAGATTTCTGGATCGACTCGGCGTCTTGATTCAGCGTATCGCTCAACACTTCGTGCGAAGCGATCTCTGTCGTCAATTGAGACCTGACCTGATCCACCACGCTCCAAAACCCTCTGGCAGTATTCGATTCGAACCCCGGAAGGATCAGCCTCCATCCGGAATAACGATACACCACATGGTGCTCCCACGTCGAGATCCCCGATGTCACGTTGTTCGTCCCTGAGGGTCACCCGGACGTCATGCCGGGAAAGTTCGCTCAATTCCACTTTCCAGATCGGGACATGTTTCGAGGAACGTTGGAAGCTCCCTGGGTCACGCGGTCCGCATCAGCAGGACTTCTTTCAACGATTGCGCCCCACGGCACACACAGTTCAATCTACATTCCCTCACTGGAGCACTGCCTTGTTCCATACTTCACCTCTCCTTTCTCAGGTTATCTTGACCTGCAGCAGATCTGGAAACATAACAGTCTTTAGAAAGGTGGTCTGGAGCCACGTAATTCCAATAACTCTTTTCATCAGGTAAATGAACAGCAATCGTACAGTCCCAGAACCTGCCAACTGAGACGCAAGAAGGCACATGGAGTAACAACACTCCAAATCTTAGTTTCAATCTCTATCCCTGACCTTCGCGCCTTCCAGCAACTCCTTACATTGTGCTATCACGAAGCCAGGAAAAATAATTCTCTAAATACCAGTTGCGAGAAACCCCTCGACGCAAGTACTATGAAGGTGCCCATCTCTGGAGTCATCTTTGCACGCAATTGTTACGAGTCGCGAATTCTTCAAAGGTTGTCGTGAACGACAGCTCCGGCTCGCTTTGTTGGTCGTGGCAGGACTCTGCTCTGCAGTGCTGCTTGCTCCTGGTCGAGCAGAAGCAACTTGCGGTGACTATCTCCGCCACCATGCCGAATTTGATGGGGCTGAGTTTCAAAGCCAACTCGCGAAATGGCATTCGTCTTCAACGAACCTGCCCGCTCCTCCATTGAAGAGAAAACCTTGTAATGGCCCCTCGTGCCAACAAGGGCCTCAAGAGGCTCCGCTGCACTCTCCTGTTGCAGTCCCTGAGCTTCAAGAACGCTGGATCTGGATGTTTCAGACCATTCTTCCCACGCCGGCCCTGCTGAAGCATCGCGCCCCGGCGTCAGAGCCCGTCCACGCGTTGGAATTCGTTTCCCGCTTGGATCGCCCGCCCAAATTCTCAACATGGCGGTAGAAAACGAGCGTTAGACTCGCAACAAGTGCACATTCGATCTCCTTCTTCTTTCAGGAGGAAGGACCAGCACTTGTGCTCAACTCATCGGCCCCATTGGTACTAATGGTTCCAGTTTGCTTGTACCCCCAATTCCGCGACTCCATTGCGGAACAGGGTAAGGCAAGCGACTTCTCTCCACCAAATTCGATGCCGTTTTACGAACCAGTACGCGCACGCGGGCGCCTCTGGCGTTACGAATGGAATTCCATCAGCGAATTCTCATTAACACGGATTTGAAAACGGCTTGGGGGCAGATCGAGTAAGCGGACAGCGAGTCAAGCGCAGCCGATGCGGACGTCACTGCGATGACGACAGACGACTTGCGCCTTCATCATAGGTAATTCTTCGACTGCGGAATCTGCTCATTGCAGACAAGCCGCTGCGGGGACTTGTTAATGCCTGCGTCTTACATATAGCGTCGTTGTTCTACAGCTGATTCGTTTATCTACTTCATCCTACATAATCCAGCAGGCATGCCATGACAGTTATGGCATGTTCTGGAGACTCACGGCTATATCCTGACGACCTGAGCTTAGTTCTTAAGTGTCACATTCTTGCAGGTCATCAATCAGCATAGCGATACGGTCATCTGATCTCGAATTCAATGATCTGGTCTACTGGCATCGACCAGTCGCATTTCCTTCCCATCATCTTTGGAGACTTGGCCATGAAGAATGATCGTCGAAAAGCATTCACCCTGATTGAGCTGCTGGTGGTCATCGCCATCATCGCAGTCTTGATTGCACTGTTACTACCGGCAGTCCAACAAGCTCGCGAAGCAGCACGTCGAACACAGTGCCGTAACAATCTCAAACAGCTCGGACTTGCGTTTCACAATTATCATGACACCTACAACAAGTTTCCCGCCGACGGGATCTGGACTCTGAACGGTGACCAGTCCAACCGACAGCCCAGAAATTACAGTTGGATTTGCGCGGTCCTGCCGTACGTCGATCAGGCTCCGCTTTACAACATGATCAACTTCAGTCTGCCCGCACTCGGGCAGAACCTGGGTGGGAAGCCTCTCGAGACGATTCAGTTACAGGCACTGCTGTGCCCATCCGATATCGGATATTTGCCAAGTCCACCCCACAATGGCTTGTCGTACGGCTCATACGCCGTTTCACAAGGGTGGGACTGGTGGTCGAGAAACGAAGATACCCGCCTTGCGGGCGTTTTCATGCACAAGACGCACTTCTCGATCCGTGACATCGTTGACGGAACATCGAACACGATTGCGGCAGCAGAAACCGATTCGAGCAGCAACACGGGCTCGCAATTCGGTGGCCAGGGCCGAAAGCGAGTCGCTGGCGAGCGTGTATTCCGTACCCAACTGCTGGCGACACAAACCAACTGCGACAGTATGTCAGTCGGCGGGATCAGTCCTGGAATTCCGAATAACACCACCCTCTTTCCAGACGGTACTACCGCTGCCTGCGGTTCCAGAGACTGGTGGAAAGCGGGTCCCTACGCATTCTCGCCGACCTACATTGCTGCGTATGCCGCCAACTCGGAATGGCCTGGGCCCAGCAGTTTCCATGTCAGTGGAATCCACGTTCTGATGGCAGACGGTTCGGTCCGGTTTACTTCCAACAGTCTGATGCACGACGGGAACTGGACGTTGTCGCTCTGGCAAGCCTTGCATTCGATCGCCGGCGCTAACGCTCAAGTCAGCATTGGCGAATTCTAAAGGCTGATCACGGTCGATTCTGTCATTTCACTCTCACCACGATGGACGCCAGAAGGCTCGATTTCATTCTGAGCGTCCATCGGAGTGCTGGCGATGAATAAATCCATCGCTTTGCGGCAGGACATTGCTCCTGCCATCGGCACTCTGGTGCTGTTAAGTCAATAAACTCGCCTGGAGCATTTCCAGGCACTGCATGACGGGAGAGATTCAGTTCATGGTGAAAAATTGGAAATACGCTGGGTTGGCGGTCCTGTGTTTTAGCCTTTCCGGCTGCGGCGGCGGACCAGCTCAATTGCCGGTTGTGACGGTCCCTGCCAAGTTGGTGCTTGATGATAAGCCCTATGGTCCTGCGACGCTGAGTCTGTCAGCAGCCAGCCCGGGTTCAAAAATTCCCCCTGCAACCGGAACCGTCGCTTCCGATGGAAGCGTCGATCTGAAGAGCTATCCTAACAAACCGGGAATTGTCCCCGGCGAATACGTCGTCCTGCTGCTACCCGACCCCATGAAGATCGGGACCAGTCCGACGGCGGACAGTGTGAAAGTCACGGTCAGCAAATCGGCCGATCCTGTGGAAATCAAAATGACTTCGAAGAAAGTTCGCACGGGAGCACCTCTGGGAGGAGGGAAATAGTTCCAATCGATCGGCAATAGAATACGGAGTTTTGTCGAGGGGACAGATTTTCTGAATCTGCTCGGGCAAGGTGTGCCGTTCGATCAAGCGTCAAGGCGATCGACGATCGTCAGCGCTCAATCTATGGAGAGCCTCTCAGCAACCGACTGAGAGGCTCTCATGCTTTCTATTCATGTCTCATTGCCGCGATGCTCATTCGCCTTCGCAAGACAGCGGTCTCGAGTCCTTCAAGCTGTACTCAGTCGACAACCGCCCTGACACCAGTTCCCCGTCACGTCATGCCCGCCCGCTTGAAATGATTGCTCTCCTGTGAGCTCGGCGATCTGATCGGAACTCTTCACGGAACGTAAGGAAGGGCGGCACGTCGTTTGCAAAATTGAGTGCGTAGACGTTTGCGGTTCGCAGCCGTGAACAACCTACCATTCGATGACCTCATTCAAGGAGAAAGCAAAATGGCTAACTCACTCAAGGAAAAAGCGGTTGAAGCGGGGCAGGCTGTGGCAGACGTGGCCAAACGCGCCGGTGAGCAGATCGCTCAAGGGGCCGAGAACGCCGTGGGTTATGTGAAATCGGCGACGGGGATGGGCCAATCCCAGTGTTGCGAGAGTTATTCCCAGATCAAAGACCACATGTCCGTCGTCGCCTCGTGCGGCAAGAAGGTGGGGGTCGTCGATCACGTTGAGGGAAACGGGATCAAACTGACCAGAAACCACAGCTCCGATGGGCAGCATCACTACATTCCCGCTTCGTGGGTCGATCACGTCGACAGCGAAGTCCATCTGAATAAGAACTCGATGGAAACAGAGAGTTCCTGGAAGTCAGACGCGGCCAGCTGCGGTTGCAGTCACTGAACAATTTCCTGACAGAACTCACAGAGCAAGGGGATCCGCACCACAAGGTCGGGTCCCCTTGCTCTTTTTCCGGGCTACGACTGCGGCTCTTCGCCCACCACGCAACGACGGACGCTTGACTGCTGGAGGATTAACCGCGTTCCCCGCGCGAATGAAGTGACAACGCTCCACCGCGATTCCGAAAACCGAAGAAAGCTGGACGTGTGGCAGAATGGCTTCAGACCGATCACGCTGTCATTTCTCAACACATTCCTCGCGCTCGCTGGTTCAATCTCCACAGAACATCCATCCAATCCCCGACAGAAATGTCGTCTCCGCAGACTTTAAACCTCCTTCAGCTCAGCAGTTACCGGAGAGTCGGATCTCGACGCCTTGCGACGTCGCCGTTTCTGTTATGATGCACGATGGCAGAGATTGGCCGACGGGCCGCGGACCCAAGAGGGGTCCCGCCATCGGCAGCGCATTGAACGGAGTGATTGTGACAAGGACGACCGACGAGTCTGACGAATTCCTCGACTCACTGCTTTCCAAGCTCAACCCACAGCAACGGGCAGCGGCCACGCATGGGCAAAGCCCCCTGTTGATCATCGCCGGTGCGGGGACGGGCAAAACAACGACTCTGGCTCACCGGGTTGCGTGTCTGATTGCCCGGAGAATTGACCCAGGTCGAATCCTGTTGCTGACGTTCACGCGGCGCGCCGCAGCCGAGATGCTGAGGCGCGTTGATTCGCTGCTGCTGCAACAGCAAAAACCTGGTCGAGCTCAGGGAACACCGACGAAGGCCGCTGCACGTGGGGTCTGGGGCGGAACGTTTCACGCCGTCGGGACGCGACTCCTCAGGCAGCATGGCAAGCTGATAGGACTCAGCCCCGAATTCACGGTCATCGATCGAAGTGACGCCGAAGATCTGCTGAACATCCTTCGTACGGAACTTGAGCTGACCAGGACAGACAAGCGGTTTCCCCTGAAGGGAACCTGCCTCGACATCTACAGCCGTGTCGTCAACACCCAGCGTCCGCTCGAGCAAGTCCTGAAGGAATCGTTTCCCTGGGTCACCGATCAACTTGAGGGTCTGAAAAAGCTGTTCTCTGCCTATTCCGATCGCAAGGAACAACAGCAGACACTGGACTACGATGACCTGTTGCTGTTCTGGCACAGCCTGATTGCAGAGCCCGCGTGCAGTGAGGTAATTCGCCAGAAGTTCGACTGTGTTCTTGTGGATGAGTATCAGGATACAAACACTCTTCAGGCCGAGATTGTCAGTGGGCTTTGTCCCGACGGAATTGGTCTCACCGCTGTTGGTGATGACGCTCAGTCGGTCTATGGATTTCGCGCCGCCACCGTCAGAAACATTCTCGACTTTCCCCAGCAGTTTCCCAACACGACGGTACTGCCTTTAGAACAGAACTATCGATCGACTCAACCGATTCTCGAAGCAACCAACCGGATCATCGCCCTCGCGGCAGAAGGACATCGCAAGACGCTCTGGTCGAAGCGAGTGGAAGGATGCAAACCAAACTACGTTTCCTGTCTTGATGAGGATGAGCAGTCCAACTACGTCATCGAGCAGATCCTTTCGTTGCGAGAGCAGGGGGTCGAACTGAAACAGCAGGCCGTCCTGTTTCGCGCGGCGCATCACAGCCTGGGGCTGGAACTGGAACTGGCCCGACGGAATATTCCTTTTCACAAATTCGGAGGCCTGAAGTTTGTCGAAGCGGCTCACATCAAAGATGTCCTGGCGTTTTTGAGAGTCGCCGAAAATCCTCGCGATGCTGTGTCCGCACTGAGAATCCTGTTGCTGCTTCCCGGAATCGGTTCGAAGAAAGCGTCGCAGCTGATTGAACAACTGGTTGCCCAGCAGGGACGTTTTGAAGCGTGGAGCGACTTTAAGCCGCCTGCGGCCACATCGACACATTGGCCACTGTTCATCGCCTTACTCAGGATCCTGTCAGGGCGGACAACAAAACCCCTGGAACTTGCTTCGCAGATTCATCACATCCGGACGTTCTACGCGCCGCTGCTGGAACAGAAGTACGACGACGCCTTCGTGCGGACGCGGGACATTGAACAGATCGAGCAGATGGCTGCACGGTTTGAGTCCCGTTCCCAGTTTCTGAACGATCTGACGCTGGATCCTCCCAGTTCCACGCAGGATTTTGCTGTCGATCCGCTGCTCGACGAAGACTACCTCACACTCAGTACCATCCATTCCGCCAAAGGGCTGGAGTGGGAATCGGTCTTCGTGCTGCATGCGGCCGATGGCAACATACCATCGGACATGGCGACAAAATCCACCGAGGAAATTGAAGAAGAACGCAGACTGTTCTATGTCGCCCTGACGCGTGCGAGGTCAAACCTCTACGTACTGCATCCGCAGCGCTACTATTTTCATTCGCACTTCAAAAGCGATCGCCATTCGTACTCACAGCGAACGCGGTTCCTGCCGGATGAAGTCATGGAATACTTCGATCGCGTCCAACTCAATACGCGAACCCCCGCGTCAAGCGGATACGAGACAGCGACTGGGGTGACCACGGCGGATGTCCGGAAGCGAATTGGCAAGATGTGGGAATAGCCTCCATCCCCGAATGAAATCTCCCACCTCACGATACCGGGACCGTTCGCCCTGTTGCGATTTCGCAGCAACGAGGACGCAGCAGTAACTGGGACGCGTCAGTTGCAGTGCGAAGTCCCACCGAATCCCGAGCAAGGGGACAGACCCCGCATTCCCAGGCCCGACCTCACTGAAGGGGGCCGGTGCCCTTCATACCAAGGTTCCGAATCGCCCCGCACACCAGATCGAACGTTCCTGATCCGGTAAATTCCGCCGCGAAGTCTCTCCTTAAAAAAATCCCCTCAAATTCCTGGAGCCACTGTCGAATCGGTCGGTTTCGTTCGACAAGATTCCGAAGAGCCGATCGGGTTCAAATCGACTCTCACATAATCGTGACGGAAATGGATCTTGAGCACGTACTTGTCGACGAGCAGACGGCCCGTGCCACGATCGAATTTCTGTCTCTGAGGTATGTCTTTCGGTGGGACAGTCGTCCAAATCCATGGAGAAACAACGTGACAGCAGCAGCAGTGAAGAACCGGGTTTGCCTGTGGTTCAACGGTACAGCCGAAGAGGCAGCTCGCTTTTATGCAAAAACATTCCCTGAATCGACTGTCGGCAAGGTCACGCGTGCTCCCGCCGACTTTCCATCAGGAAAGGCCGGAGATGTCCTGACGGTGGAATTCTCGGTTCTCGGCATTCCCTGCCTGGGTCTGAACGGTGGGCCGGGTATTTCACACTCGATGGCATTTTCATTCCAGGTAATGACCGAGGACCAGGCAGAGACGGATCGCTACTGGAATGCCATCGTCAATAACGGTGGCGAAGAGAGTCAGTGTGGCTGGTGCAAGGATCAGTGGGGATTGTCCTGGCAAATTACACCGCAGATCCTGATGCAGGCGGTTACCCATCCCGATCCGGCCATCGCCCAGCGAGCGTTCAATGCAATGATGCCGATGAGGAGAATCGACGTTGCCACCATCCAAGCGGCGATCGACGGCGGAAAGTGAGTCTCGCAACCCGATCGGCCGTCGCACTTCATCTCGTCGCTCTTGAAGCCCCTCGATTTCAGACTCTTGACCAGGTCAGCGTTCAACTGGAATGGATGAGCGACCAGTCTGTACGTTTCTGAGAATTCAGCCCCACGAATTGGGAACCAGTCCATGGCACGTCTGCTCGTTCGAGGATTTACGATTTCGCTGGACGGTTACGGTGCCGGTCCTGACCAGTCACTGGACAATCCGCTGGGGATCGGAGGCGAGTCCTTGCACCAATGGCTGGTCGGGACCCGAACCTTCCACAGCATGGTGGGAAAGGAAGGCGGCGAGACGGGGATTGATGATCAACTCGCTGCACAAAGCATGGCCGGGGTAGGGGCGTGGATTCTGGGACGAAATATGTTTAGTCCGATCCGGGGCCCGTGGCCTGACGAAACCTGGCGCGGCTGGTGGGGCGAAAATCCCCCCTATCACTCCCCCGTTTACGTGCTCACGCACTACAAGCGACCATCCCTCGAAATGGAAGGGGGGACCGTCTTCCACTTTGTGACCGACGGCATCCACGCCGCTCTGGAACAGGCGCAGGGGGCGGCGGGAGCACAGGACATCCGACTGCTGGGGGGAGCCTCAACGATCCGGCAATACCTTCGATGCAAATTGATCGATGAACTGCATCTGGCGGTTTCGCCCATTCTGCTGGGTCGTGGCGAACATCTTTTTGAGGGCATTGATCTAAACGCACTTGGCTATCAATGCGAGAAAGTAACGCCATCCCCCAAAGCCGTGCACTACGTGCTGGTCAGGCGCTGAACTCACCATCATCGCAACCCGAGTCATGTTGATCCCCCTCTTCACAACACTCATTCAACCAGTGCATCCGATAGGGATGTCTCAAGAGGTCCGCGCGGCCTGGGGGAACAGCTTTCCGCC
>NZ_DASWWZ010000105.1:0-4412 GCF_036405755.1 Schlesneria sp. | reverse complement strand
GAAATCGTCGGGTTGTGTGCCACTGCATCGGAGTCCTCGGAGACGCAGTGTCTTCTCATTTTTTGATGCTTGACAGAGCACTGCGTGACCGAGGACGGTCATGCAGTGGCACCCTAATTTTTCATCGTGACAAACCACTAGGTGGGGGGCGGGCCCAGCTTTGTGCGGAGGGTGGCGCGGTCGAGGCCGAGCAGTTTGGCGGCGAGGCTGCGGTTCTGCTGGGTGTAGCTGAGGACTTCGTTGAACAGCGTTTTCTCGGCGATGCTCATGAACTTTCGATGAAGGTCAGACGGAAGCTCTGTACCGACTTCTGCCAGTTGCTGCTGGACCCATTGGGTGATTGCCGCTTCGAGCTGAAGGCCGGGCTGCGGCTCGTTTCGGTTAAACCCGGCTATGGAGGGAAGATGCTCGGCTGCCAGCGGGCCGCCTCGCGCCATCACGGCTGCATGGTCGACGGCGTTGCGGAGTTCGCGGATGTTCCCGTTCCACTCGCGGCGTTCAATCTCGGCCCAGAAGCTCTCAGAGATGGACGGGCTGATGGGGACCTGCTGCCGGGCCAGAAAATATTCCACCAGCGGGCGAATATCCTCACGATGAGTTCTCAACGGAGGAAGATGGATCGAAAAGACCTTCAGCCGGTGGAAAAGATCTTCCCGGAACGATCCTTCTGCGATCATCGAATGCAGGTCGCGGTTCGTTGCGGCGATCAGACGGGCGTTGGTTGCTTTTTCTTCGCTGGAACCGACCGGCGCGTAGCAGCGTGATTCGAGTACACGCAGCAGTTTCACCTGGATCGAGAGTGGCGTTTCCCCAATTTCGTCGAGGAAGATTGTCCCCTGGTCGGCCAGTTCGAACAGGCCCGGCCGGTCCTGGGTGGCTCCCGTGAAGGCACCCTTCACGTGTCCGAACAATTCACTTTCGATGACCGTCGGCGAGAGGCTGGCGAGACTGACTCGCATGAACGGTCCAGTCCCCCGGCGGCTGTGGCGATGGATGGCGTCGGCGACCAGTTCTTTTCCTGTCCCCGTTTCGCCTGTAATGAGTATGGGGAAGTCGGTCGGAGCGACGAGCGCGATCTGTTTGAAGACGGCCTGCATTGCCGGGCCCCGACCGACAAGCTGCTGAACGTCGGACGAGACTGATGCTGTGGCGGTCGGCTGGCTGGCGGTCTGTAGCGCCCGTTCGATGACGGCGAGGAAGTCACTGAGCTCGAACGGTTTGACCAGGTATTCGAATGCTCCCCGGTTCATCGCTTCGACCACCGTTTGCAGGTCGCCGAAGGCCGTCATGACCACGATCGGAACCGTGGGATGCGACTGCTGGAACCGGGGAATCGCCGTGAGTCCGTCTTCACCCGGCAAGCGGACGTCCAGCACGATCACATCGGGAGTGAACGTCGCCAGAATTTCCTTGGCGGCTTCAATCGTTGAGGCGGTTTGCACACGATGTCCCTGGTCCGCCAGCCGTTCTTTCAGGCTCCAGCAGATGGCCGGTTCATCGTCGATAATCAGGATCGAACTCATGCAGGATGATTCTCTTCAATCGCGGGCTGGAATGGGAGGCGTAATTCAAAGCGGGTCCGTTCACCCAGTCGATGCCATGACAGCGAGCCCTGGTGGTCTCGGGCGACTGTCGAAGCGACGGCCAGTCCCAGCCCGATTCCTTCCTGTTTCGTCGTGACGAACAGGTCAAACAGCGAGTCGGCGACTTCGGCTGGTGGTCCCGGTCCGTCATCGTCGATGAACAGCATCATACTTTCCGGCTGAGGCTGCACGGTCAACCAGACATTTCCACCCGGTCCCGCAGCCTCGATCGCATTTAGCGTCAGGTTGAGAACCGCAGCGCGAAGTCCTTCGGCGAATCCCTGGATCAGCGGGATTTCCGCAGGCAGGGTCAACGTCATTCGCACATTCTTGTGATCGCATGACGGTGTCACCAGGTTGCGAACGACGAGAGCGATTTCTCCCAGATCGACAGGACTGAGCTGCCGGCCGGTCCCTTTGCCCAATGACAGCAGCGAGCGTACTTCTTCCTCTGTCAGTGCCAGTTGCTGGCGGGCGACCATCAGGCTGTGATCGACACTGGACGTACAGCGGCTTTCATGCAACTGGATCGCCAGTTTGGCTCCCGCCAGACCATTGCGTAACTGATGAGCAAAGCCGGCGGTGAGCTGTGCAACCAGGCGCGTTCGTTCGCCGCGGATCAATTCCTGCCGCATCGAGTCGAGTTGCCGACTCATCGAATTGATGCTTTCGACCAGGCGGGAAAGTTCATCGTCGATGACTCCTTTGGGGCGTTCCAGACCGAACTGACCGAGGGCAATCGACTTCACATGCTGTTCGATCGAACGGACGCGTCCCGCCCAGTTCCAGGCAATCAGGAGCGTCAGGGGAATCGTGAGCAGCAGGGTCCCCGCACCAACGGCCAGTGGCGGCCAGAGTGCTTCGATGGTCGCAAGTCGTCGCGATTCGTCGGATGTCAGCAGGAAAAGTGTCTGAGCGGGTGAACCCCGGATCGGGCAGGCACGGACGACGTACTCTTTGCCGTCGATAGTCCATTGGCGGAGCGTGTCGGGTCGGGAGATATTCTCTTCTTCGATCCAGCGGTCATCTTTGAGGGGAGGGACATCCAGGGGAAGTGTTCCCGCAACGACTTTCTTGAGCTGAGAGTCCCAGACGAGAAGTTCATCACCGGTCAGCAGGTGCAGCTTCTCGAGGACCGTGGGAAGCAACGGAAAACTGGATTGTTCGAGCACGCCGATAATCTGGCGCTGCCGCGAGTCGAGCGCTTTAGCGCTGCGAGTCGACATCCACCACGCCGAGAAGATCACGTTCGCCAGGATGGCGAGCAGAAGCAGCCCGATCAGTGGCCACAGAATCTGATCGCGAATGGGCAGCTTCACGGGGGACCTTCGTCAGAGGGGAGACGCGGGATGAACGGCGTAAACCGCTGCTCATCGCAGCAATGATCTTATTTGACACTGATTATTTCGTCGACGATACTGGCTGCAGCACAGCGCGTGGTTTTGGCAGATTGGTGTTAAAACAGCTCGTCAGCGAGTCTGAATTCCCAGTTGAGGAACCATCAATCCGTAAGTGGCGGCGACAGCCAGCACGACGCCCAGCAAGTTCAGAATGATCCCGTAGCCCGCCATCTGGCTCATCCGGATTCGTCCCGTGCCGAACACGATGGCGTTGGGGGGCGTTCCGATGGGCAGCATAAAAGCGCAGCTTGCGGACACGGTTGCCGGAATCATCAGCATCCGAGGATCAACGTCCAGTGCGACAGACGCGGCAGCGATGATCGGCAGGACCGTATTCACCGTTGCGACGTTGGACGTGAATTCGGTCAGAAACGTGAGCAGCACGCAGACGGCGATCACCAGCACCCAGGTCGGCTGGCCATCCGCCAGAACCTTGAAGATGCCCCCGATCCACTCCGAAAGTTTGGTCGATTCAAACGCGCCTGCGATGGCGAATCCACCTCCAAACAACAGCATGATCCCCCAGGGAATCTTGGCCGTCGTCTGCCAGTCCATCAGGTACTTCACTTGTCCGTTGCGGCTGCGCTGTGCTGGCAGGACGAACATCAGGGTCGCCACGGTCATGGCGACGGTTCCGTCACTGACGAACTCCAGCGATTTCTCGGAAGGGACGCCGATGTGCTGCAGCCAGGTGGCCATCGCCGATCCCCAGCCCCGAATCAGCACCCAGTCGCCAAACGTGAAGTCGGTGCGAAACAGCCAGAGGAGGGCGGTGGACGCGAACAGCGTCAGCATGGCTCCTTCGGCGAACGTCATCGGACCCAGCTCCCGCAGCTTGTGACGGAAGAAGGAACGGTCGAAGCGATCGAACCCGGCTGGCGTTCGCAGGCCGAAGATCAGAATCCGCCAGGTGCACAACAGCATCACAAATCCGAACGGCGTCCAGGTCAGCATCCACTGGGAGGCAGAAACCGCGGGCTGACCCGGGAACGATTTATTCCAGATGTCGACAAACGCGAGATTCGTCGGGGTGCCCACCAGTGTGGCAAGTCCCCCGATACTGGCGGAATAAGCGATCCCCAGCGTCAGAGCCAGCGCGAGATGGTTGAAGTGCGGGTCGGGTGTGCTGGCTTTGGCTCCGGCGTCGGCCGGCAGCCGTTCGAGTGATGTGAGCAGCGCGAGAGCAATGGGCAGCATCAGCACCGTGGTGGCGGTATTGCTGATCCACATCGACAGGCAGAACGTGGCCAGCATGAAGCCGAAGACGATCTGGGCGGGGCTGGTCCCGGTGGCATTCACCGTGAGGAGCGCGAGTCGGCGGTGCAGTCCCCATCGTTCGATCCCCAGTGCAATGACGAACCCGCCGAGATACAGGAACGAACTGTCGCCGAGATAGGACTGGCTGACCGTCTTCGCCGACTGGATACCG
>NZ_DASWWZ010000104.1:0-15358 GCF_036405755.1 Schlesneria sp. | reverse complement strand
TTCCTGACGAATCTCGATCCCGTGGCCGCCACCCTGAAACTGTGCTCCGAACGAACGAATATACTTTCCTTCAGAGTCGAAAACGAAGATCGCGGGGTGATCTTTAAGGTCAGTCCGACCTTCGTGGATGACGTACAGGTTTCCTGACTTGTCGGTGGCGACGTTATGGGTAGTCTGCCATGTGAACTTGTCAGGAAGCTGGGGCCACTCGTGCTGAACTTCAAATTGATGTTCGCCTTCTCCCACGATCAACGGCTTGTCGGTTTTCGCCGCTGTCAGAACCATCGGTGCTCCCATGATCACCGTCGCGGCCGCTGCCGAGGTCGAAAGAAACTCACGACGCGAAACGGATTCTGAATTCATGAGAATTCTCCTTGGGGTGAAAGCATTGCTCGAGCGCTCGTTCACAGTTTCACATTGACCTGCCTGACGAAACGATATCGCCCGCCGACTTACTTCAGCGGAGGTTGACTCGACAGTTGCACGAGTGCTTCCAACGTACGGGGCTTCTGCTGGTCAGTCAGCTTCAGGTATTGATGCCGTCCATTCTCAGCCGGAGTGAACCTGGTGAAGCCGTCAGCCTCGACAACGATGTTTCCTTTGGGCGACAGATCGAAGAAGTGTCGATCAGGTTGCACAGCGTAAAGAACGCTCGTCAAATCCCAGGTGGGACGGTTTGCCGGAGGTGGATCGTAGCGATGGTAAGCTTCGGCGACAGGATGATCCGCGACGTACCCGTAATCCTTGAGAATACTTTCCGAGGGGTAGGGGACAGCGATCCCGATCTCGAACCCGCTCCAGACAACCGGCGTGGGCCATTCCTCGGCGAGCTTACGGCAGTTCTCGATGTCATTCACAACATTGTATTCACAGTAGTGTGCGTTGCCATCGATCGGGGTGAATGCGCCCGCCATCACAGACAGCAGCTTCACCTTTTTCTTGACCAGTTCGACCCCACTCAGGGAAGATGCGCTATCCGATTTGCTATCGAGCAGTCGGGCCAGATTGGTTGAAAAACCAACCTGAGCGATCGTCACAGACTGATCCGGTTGTCCCGCCAGCGTCTTACGAAGCAGCGCGACCGCTTCAGGCGCTTTGCTGTTGCCTTCGAGGTCGTGGGGGTAACGGAATTTTCCATCCTTCTTTTCCGCGGCCATGGGGAGATATTTATACGGATCAGGAGTTTTCCCGGGTCGAACGACTCCAATCGGAATATCGCCACGACCGTAGAATGTGTTGATCAGATCAACGAAGGGGGCTGCCAGTTCGCTGTCCTTTGTGATGGTCACCGCCAGCAGTTCACACGCGCCGCGCGACTGCAGCCCATGGATGACCGCCAGCGCCTGAACGTCGTCGACGTCGTTGCCCATGTCGGTATCAAAGATCAGCTTGACAGGCTCTGACGCGGCTCCGGCAGGAGCAAAACCGCATAGAGAAATCGTAAACGTCGCAAGCAGGCAGACCAGTCGACTCGCCATCGGCGAAGGCTCCTCTCTCATGTCTTTCATGGGGATCATCCTTGTTTTCACCTCGAAGGGGTCAGGATGTTACGGATGGGAAAGAACTGCAAGCGAGGACAAAATTTTTGTTGATGGTTTAAAGCCACCGACGTAATCGACGTCAGTCCAGCTTGGATGAGTTTCGATCTGGACTTCGAGATTGTTGTTCAGAAACGCGCTGAGTATCATGGACTCGCAAAGAAAACTTCTCCGCAGCCTTGTGGTTGAACCGGTCGAAATTTCCTGACCCGCAATCGGGAACGCATACGATGACTTCCGAACGACTTCTCCGACTGGCCTCGTGCATCCTGGCTTCCATCGTACTGGCCGTCCCGATGAGTGCAGACGCAGGCATCCCCCATTCTCGAGTGGCCCGCAATGCCGCGATCTCACAAGCTCGAAAAAACTACCAGCAGCAAATGAAACTGCAGACCCAGATGCAGGCGGAAGAGCAAAAAGCGGTTGCCCAGGAGATGCAGAAAGCGGCCGAAGCGGAAGCAGCACAAGAGAAGCAGAAGCGCGAGATGCGCATTAAGGCCAATCGCGATCGTACAGAACGTGAGAAGAAATCCCGCGAAGCGGCAATTGCGAAACGGAAGGCCGAGAATTCTGCCAAAGGCGATTCCGACAACGGCAAGGTGACCGAGCCCACCGCAAAACCCAGCGCTTCGAGTAAGCCGAAAAAATAATTGCTGCCCGTAAAACCCTTCGTGGGGATACGGCACGCTGCCGGAACGGAATCGAGCGTGGGCACAAGTTATCTATCATCCATACCCTCAAACCGTCTTCAACGCATCCTGATCCCCCCGCTAGCATTCGATCTGCGCGTTCCGACCCAACGAGATACTCATGCAATTGTCGATCATCATTCCGGCTTTCAACGAGGCCGAAAGTCTGGTCGAACTCTACTCGCAGATCAATCGCGTCGCTGCTGAGAACGAGCTGGCCATCGAGATCATCTATATCGACGACGGATCGACCGATGGCTCATGGAAAGAGATTCAACAACTCGTCACTTTCGACGATCGCGTGCGCGGCATCCGCTTTCGCCGCAACTTCGGGAAGGCGGCTGCGCTCACGGCGGGAATCTCGGCAGCCAAAGGGAACATCCTCTGCATGCTCGACGCAGATTTGCAGGACGACCCGGAAGAACTACCGAGGTTTCTCGCAAGGTTGAATGACGGCTTTGATGTCGTGAATGGTTGGAAAGTCAGACGACTGGATCCATGGCACAAAGTCTATCCCAGTCGCGTCTTCAACTCGCTCGTTTCCCGGCTAACCGGACTGATCCTGCATGACCACAACTGCGGAATGAAAATGTTTCGTGCCGAAGTCGGTCGAGAGATTCGGATCTACGGGGAACTGCACCGTTTTATCCCGGTGCTGGCACATGCACGGGGATTCCGCGTGACCGAGATCGGGATCCATCACCGATCGCGTAAGCATGGGCACTCCAAGTATGGTTTCCGCCGATTCACGCGCGGCTTCCTAGACCTGATGACCGTGGCATTTCTGACAGGGTACGGTCAGCGACCTCAACATATGCTGGGGGCGATCGGGCTGTGTGCCTTTGGTCTCGGTTTTGCCGGGCTGGGATATCTGGCGGTGACGTGGCTGCTCATGCACGCACTGCACATCTGGGAACCGACTCCGATTGGGAATCGCCCGTTGCTCGCTTACTCGATCGCACTGACGATACTGGGCGCACAAGCGATTTCGCTGGGTCTGCTGGCCGAGTTGCTCGTTTACTACACGGGACGAACCAGCGATTCTTACAGCATTGCCGAGGAAGTCTTTCGGGAGAAGGGGGCCTAAATCCGCTTCGTGGGATTCGCAGTTCCCGCTTCGGATCGGTATTTTGATGTCGCCCATGCAAGCGAGTTCCCTCAAGGGTGAAATCCTCCTCCCGCTCCGGCCTGGCCAGATCGTCTGCCGACGGTGGCCGATATCAGCCGTTTGACGAGGGTCCTTTCACCGGGAACTTTGACGTTAGACAACTCGACTCATGAAGGAACAGCCGATGTCACACCAGCTCAATCGCCGCACCTTTTTGCAGGCTTCCACGCTTGCGGCAGCCTCCTCTGTCTTTTCAGGGATTTCGTTCGCTGAAGGGGCAAAAGATCCTTACCTCGGCCTGAAGATGGGGCTGCAAAGCTACTCTCTGCGGGAATTCAAAGTTGAAGAAGCACTCGAACAGACAAAGATGCTGGGTCTGAAGTACTGGGAAGCGTTCCCCGGCCACCTTCCCATGAGCAGCGTTCCCAAGCACATCGAGTCACAGAAAGAACTGCTCGCCAAAGGTGGCGTAACACTTCTCTCGTACGGTGTGCTGCCATTCGATGGGAATGAGACAGCAGCCCGTGAGCGATTCGACTTCGCCAAAGCAATGGGAATTCAGTCACTGAGCGCTGACCCCAATCCAGACAAAGTGACCTTCGATCTGCTCGACAAACTGGTGGCCGAATACGACGTTGCCATTGCGATCCACAACCATGGTCCCGGCCATCGGTATGACAAGATCAGCGATGTTGAGAAGGTGGTAAAAGATCGGCACCCGAAGATCGGCGCCTGCGTTGATACGGGACACTTTCTGCGCAGCGACGAAGACCCGGTCGAAGCCGTGCAGCGACTTGGGAAGCGCGTCTTCGGCGTTCACCTGAAAGACGTCAAGTCGCTTCCGGGGGGACAGAAACAGTTCAAGATCGCAGGCGAAGGCGATCTGAAGGTGACCGAACTGCTGAAGGCGCTGAAAGCACTGAAGTACCAGTACTGCGTCGCCATCGAGTACGAAGAAAATGCCAAGAATCCACTTTCGGATATCGAAGCCTGTCTGAAGCACGTCCGTGACTGTGCTGCGAAGGTTTCCTGAGTCGAACAGGGATCGAGCGTCTTGACCTGTTTCGCTACCAGGCTCAGACGAGATGATCCCATGTCGACGAAACACGAGCATCGAGCTGCTTGGACATCATGGTTCAAGCAGCTCGATGCGTCTTAGGGGCTCCTCACCCCCCACAGCGGCATGACTCTTGGCGTCCCGTACTCAATTTCGTTGGAACCTTGTCAGGAAGCATTCCGCATCTGGCCGAAATCCTCTTAGCCCTGCTGGCGGAGAAACTCGTAGTCGAGACTGCGCTCGATGCGGCGCAGGACGTCATCACTGATTTTCCCCTGATCGCGTAGTTCAATCACGGTTTGCCGTTCCGACATGAGCAGCTCTTCACGCAGTTGCCGGACAGCGTCTGCACACATCGAGTTCTCCTGGCAATCAGCGGGATTTAGCTGCGCGTTGGCCTGCTGAAGCTTTTTCCCGTAAGCCGAACGGAGTTCGTCCAGGACTTCAGGATCCACATCGCGGGCGACGACGTGCTGTTCCAAGCGATGCAGCGCCGCTTCCGCAGCAGCGATCCGCGCCAGTCCTTCTTCCACTTCGTCCTGATTATCGTTCTTGAGTTCCAGCCGCCGAATCAGGAATGGCAGACTGAGTCCCTGTACAACCAGCGTGGCCACGATCACGCAAAATGACAGAAACATAATCAGATTTCTGTCGGGAAAAGGGGTCTGGCCGCCCGACATCACCAACGGGATCGCCAGTGCCGCGGCGAGCGAATCAACACCCCGCATTCCGGCCCACCCCAACAGCAATACATGCTGCCAGACATAGGGAGGTTCCGCATCCTGGTGTGTGCCCGGCCAAATGCGCGGCAGGTACGCAAATCCAAATACCCAGACAAGTCTCAGCAGGATGACAGTCACACTGATTAACAGACCATACGCCACCAGCTGCGAGAAGGGAACGTTGCCAAGGTCTTCCATGATCGTCCGCAATTCCAGACCAATCAGTACAAAGGCCAGACCTTCAATCAGGAACGTCACCGTGTCCCAGAAGAAGTACGCCTGAATTCGTCCTTCGGGCAAAAGGATTCGTGAAAGCTGCCTGCCGACATACAGGCCCGCAGTGACCGTCGCCAGAATTCCCGAAGCGTCCAGCATCTCGGCTCCCAGGTAGGCGGCATAGCCAGTCAGCAATGACACACTGACGCTCTCAACCTGGTCTTCTAACCGCTTTCGAATCTGGCACGCAGCAATTCCTACCACCAACCCGACAGCGATTCCGGCGGCGCTGTTCCAGATCAGGGCGATCACTGCGGTCGAAACCGGAATTGATCCACTCGACACCGCATCGATTGCCATCTTATAGGCAACCAGCGCCACGATGTCGTTGATCAGACTCTCCCCTTCCAGAATCGTTCCAATACGGCGCGGAATCGCCGTCTCACTCGAGATCGCTGTGACGGCCATCGTATCCGTAGGACCAATAACCGACGCCAGTACGAAGGCACCTGCCCAGCCAAGTCCCGGCACACTCCAGTGCATTACGGCTGCGACCACAACCAGTGTGGCGGCAACCAGACCAATCGACAGAACAAGGATCGGCCGCAAGTTCGAGCGGAAATCGCGGAGTGTCGTCCGCGTCGAAGCGATGTAAACGAGGGGTGTAATGAAGACGAGAAATACGATGTCCGGTGGAATATGGACGATGGGCAAACCGGGGACGAAACCGAGGACAATCCCACCCATCACCAGGAGCACGGGATAAGGGATCTTGATCTTGCGGGCCAATGTCGACAGGACGGCTGCTGCCAGGATCAGTCCGACGACCAGTTCCACGGGATTCATCATGCTGGCTACTTCTCACGGATACACGAGAGCGCAGGACCCCCGACTTCGGTTCTTACTGGTTCCCTCTCGCCCTTGTCATCGTTCCTTCACATTCATGTGAAAGTCAAAAATTTCGGTCCTGGGATTTTCGCACTTCTTGAACTTGCGCCTCACGTCTCCGTCGAGAACTTGCGAGCACGCGAATCCCCCAATGCCCTGCGTGGCGACGAGTTTCTCCACATGGACTTTCAGAGTCTGACACAGGCAGGACTTGTACTCGCGGGAGACGCATTGCGCGAAGATGAGTTACCCCCAGGGGATTGTTCGGATCGTTCGATGGGGATCGAACCAGGCAACGCCTTCTCCCGGCGATCTGGGATGAGCACGAGCCCTCGAGAGAGCACTCTCTGGTTGAGCTTCCTGCCGGGCAATCGTCAGTGGCACGCAAAGTGCTTTCTGTTCCACTGCTTATTCCCCACTCAATTCAGAGGAGTTTGAAAATGGCTGATACAGCGAAGAACGTGAAGTCGGGCATCGACAAGGCAGCCCAGTCAGCAAAGGACCTGACGGATAAGGCCGCCGACGCCGCATCGAAGGCGGCGAAGAACACCGGTGAAGCCGTGAAGGCGGCCGGACAGAAGATCAAAGATGCCGGCAAATAACAGGTGTCAAATAGCAATGTGTTGTGTCGCCTGCCGCTGGCCTTTGGGCTGCGGCAGGTTCTTTGGTCATTGGACTTTGCGAGGGCGGGTCTGAGTTGGGACAAACAAACAGTCCAGTCTGAAAGATTGCGATTGCAGTTCCATCTCATTAGTGACGCGTGAGTGGGAGCAATCGGCGGTGACGTCTGATGCAGAGTTCACCCTCAGGCGTTGTTGTTCGCGGCTCTCGCCGGATTCCACGAGCAAATCAAGCCGGGTTTCACCCACTCAGAAACCAAATAGCCCCGGTATCCTGACGCTTTCGACATCAAATCGATCATTCACCCCGAGGATAGTTGTGTGGCTGATCTCCTGTTAGTCAACCGGATTGAGCATCGAACAGTTTATTCCTATCGACAGCCCGTCACGCTGGGTCAGCATCGGCTTGTGCTTCGCCCAAGAGAAGGTCACAACCTGCGAGTCGAGAACATGCAGATTGCCATCTCGCCGCGTCACGAGATTCAGTGGGCTCACGACATCTATAACAACTCTGTCGCCCTCGTGAGTTTCGTCGAAAGCGCGAGTACCCTGGAAATAACGAGTACGGTTACCGTTCATCGTACTTTTGCAGACGAAGTCCCTCGCAACGACGCGACTCCACGAGTCCCGCTCCCTCTGAACTACGATACGCTGGAATCCCACCTCGTCGCTGTGTACCAAGCTGTCTCTTACCCCGATGATGTCCCTCAGGTGCAGACGTGGCTGAACGGGTTACCTGCGATCCGTTCGTCGAACGACGCGGAATCAGTGTTATCGGACCTCTGTTCGACGATCTGCCAGAAGATCAAATACCAGCGGCGCTATGCCAAGGGAGTCCAGTCGCCTGCAGAAACCATCAATCTCAGCAGTGGTTCGTGTCGCGATACAGCAACGTTGATGATGGACGCCGCGCGGGGACTGGGGCTCGCCGCTCGCTTTGCCAGTGGTTATCTCGATTGCCCGGCATCAGAGGCCGGCAGAGCAGCGATGCACGCCTGGACCGAAGTTTATCTTCCCATTATCGGTTGGCGGGGCTACGACCCGACCCTCGGCGAAATTGTTTCGCGAAAGCATATTCTGGTCGGAGTCAGCCATCATCCGCGCGGGGTGATGCCCGTATCAGGCTTGTTTACCGGTCTCACGGGTGATTTCATCAACATGACCGCCCAGGTGAAGATCGAAAACGTGTGAACCATCTACAAAAAAAGGAACGACGCGTTGGTCGTTCCAGGACAGAAGAAAGTAGAGAATCCGCGTCGAGACGTCACTCGGTGATCAGGTACGATCGCGGAATTGATTGAGGACCGACAAAGCCACCTGTTCACGAGCACCGGCACGAACAGTCAGGACGATCACTTCCGCAGGGCCCGTGGAGTGGTCCAACCCCTTCGTCGATGGATATCCAGTGGTACCATTGGTTCCGCCCGCAGTCACTGCGGCGGCAGCCCCGGAAAACAAAAGGCCGAACGTCCCAGCCGTCATCACGGGACTCATCAGGTTTGTTTCCATGGCAGGAACAATGCCTGACAGCATTCCCACCCCACAGAGGGCTCCGATCCCCAGACCCAAAAGGGTGCGTGGGGTCAGTTTGCTCTCGGGTCTTGGGTCTTCTAAAAGCTCACCGTCGACGTGCGACACCTGCAATTGCGAGTCACCGAATCCCGCGTTTCGCAGGTTTCTCACGGCAGACTGAGCACTCGCGCGGTCTTCGAAAACCTCTACCAAAACTCCATCTCTTTGAGAAAGTGTGACCATTGTGTACTCATCAATCTTATGGGGAATTGGTTTAGAACTTCAGTTGATGAGCAGTACGTAGCAAACCTCGCGCCGAAGGAAATTAGTACCCGGCAAAGTGAGATTTTCCCATCAAAACAAGGGAAACGGCACGCCGGGCAAATCCTGAATCGTGAAGCAGACCTCAGGCAGCATTGGATAAACTGATCGGTAGCCCTCCTTCTTGTTTTCCCGACGACCTGTGGCGGCCGGGAAGAATTGGCGCCGGTGCTGTTACGATCCGGACCAAACGATCTCTTGAGGCGGGATGGTGAACGGGCGCGGGATCTGTTCGTTCGATCAGTCTGCCCCTGTTTTACAGGGGCGGTGGGATCTCTCGGCGGAAACTGGTCTTCACAGATTCCGAGTCCTTTCTTATAAGCCCAAACCGCGTGTTTTCGCACGGAACCGATCGAGTCACTCGCAACACGCCTTCACCCCAGCCCTTTGTACGTTGAAATTGCTATGGAGCCTCATTCGCCCAGTCATGAATCGCAAGCCGTTCACGTCCCCGTCATGGTTCGTGAAGTGCTCGCACACCTCAGACTGGCTCCCGGAATGGTGGTTGTGGATGGAACTGCGGGTGCAGGTGGCCACAGTAGCGAGATTCTCAAAGCGATTGGCCCGCAGGGTCGACTCATTGGACTGGATCGCGATCCGATGATGCTGGCACACGCCGCGAAGCGGGTCGCTGGCGAAAACGTGTCGCTGCACCACGCGAGTTATGTCAAACTCCCTGCGATCCTTGCCGAACTAAAAATCGACGCCGTTGATCGCATCCTCTTGGACCTCGGGCTGTCATCGGATCAGCTTTCTGATCGATCGCGCGGATTCGGCTTCAGTAGTGACGGCCCTCTTGATTTGCGATTCGACATTTCCACCGGACAAAGCGCTGCGGACCTGCTGGCCCAAGGGAGCGCTGAGCAACTGGAAGAGATCTTTCGTGAATACGGTGAAGAGCCATTAGCCCGGCCGCTCGCGGAATACCTTGTGAAATTGCGGTCCACTCGCCCTATTCGTACAGGTTTGGATCTCACTACTGCCGTTTCGGAATGTCCTTCGATTCGCCGCCAGGGCCCCAGTGACAAGAATCCGGCCACGCGCGTGTTTCAGGCCCTGCGGATTGCGGTCAATCACGAGCTCGATCATGTCCAGCAAGGGATTGCATCGAGTTGCTTCCAGTCCTTGAAGGTCGGTGGCCTGCTCGCCGTCATTACGTTTCATTCTCTCGAAGACCGCATCGTTAAAAATGAATTTCGTCAGAAGCAGCGATGGGACAATCTCACATCCAAACCGATTGTCGCATCGCCACAGGAACAGCGTTTTAATCCCCGATGTCGTTCAGCCAAGCTGCGAGTCGCAATGAAAAAAGCGTGATGAGGTGACTCATCAGGGATCCATGAAACCTGGTGCCGCCACTTGCCGGCCCCAGGCCATCGAAGATAAAGCAATACCTATCCGCCAGACCATCGGTTCGACAACGTTTTCAGCCAACAGTCAAAACAAGTCTTTCGAGGAAGGAACCTCACTATGACACGCGAAACCAAAGTCGGCCTGATGATGGTCGCCCTGCTGGTCGGCGTGTTCGGATTTCTGATCTACCAGCGAATCCACCGGCCCCTCGAGGGCCTGGCGGTCCAGGATTCGCCGAAAGATCGATCGGCCCGGGAAGTCCCGGAAGCTTCCGACGAGGAAGAACTGAGTCACCTGGAACAGAGCGAACTTCGGAGAACGGAACGTCCCTCGGTTTCGCAACTTCTGGCTCGGGATGAAGTGAAAACGGCACCCCGGATGAAGGAAGAACGAGGGTCCGAGTTCAAGGCGACTCAATGGAAGAATTCACCTCCAAAACTCCCGTCGGACGAATCGGACGAAGTGGAGTTCGATTCACCTCAGCAACGGACATCCGTTCGCAAGGCGTCAACCCCGCAGAACCACACCGTCTCGTTTGATGAAGATTTCGCTGAAGCCACGACGGTGGTTGAAACTCCAAAAGTGATTCCCGCAGCCGCTCAGATACCAGCACCGGACCCATTCGATCTCGATGAGCAGACCGAACCGACAGAGGACGATTCCGCAGAGGAGGACGAGCCCCAGCGAGAACCTCGGCCGCTTGTAATGCCCCCTGCGGACGAGGAAACGTCAGAAGTCGACGAACCATCATTCGATGAAGACCCGTCATCCGAAAGCGCGATGGACCTGGAACCGGTCGAGACCACGCCTGCGCTTGCGCCAACTCGAAATCGCCAAGTCTATCAAACGAGCGAGTATGACACCGAGCTTCAGCCCCCCCCGGGAAGTGAACGTCGTCCAGCGCCCGTGGCGATTGATGAAACACCTTTCTCACCCGAGCCAACCCGGACGGTTTCGACGGCACGAGGGTCGACCTATGTGATCGAGCCCAATGACAACTTCTGGGTGATCTCCCGCAAACGCTATGGGGAAGGCCGGTTCTACATGGCTCTCGCTCGTCACAATCAACAGATGATCTCTGATCCGAAAAGAATGAGACCGGGAACGACTATCGAAACTCCTGATGCCTCGGTGCTGGAGCAGTTGTATTCCGACGTCATCCCCAAGCCTGCGGCGCCCGAGTCGGCTCCCGGCACGACCACCTCCCGCCCCCGCCCCCGCAATACCGAGGAAGCGAATCCTGCAGGCTTCTTCATTTCTAGCGACGGTCAGCCGATGTATCGCATCGCCGATCAGGATACGCTGTCGGACATCGCCAAATCGCATCTGGGACGTTCCTCGCGGTGGGTCCAGATTCTTGAAATGAACCGCAATGTTCTCCAAGACGGTAATGAACTCAAAATCGGCACCGTTTTGCGGTTACCCGCTGACGCAAGCCGAGTCCAGGTGGTGGGGGCCACTCGCGAATACCGATAGGGGTGAGACCACTCGGCCAGTTCCCCACTACGGATCGTCCGATGTTCTTCCGCTTTGGTTTCGCTCTTTGCCTGATTGTCCTGATTGCGCTGATTGGAACGGCGCTCGAAAAGGAAATTCTGCAACTGAAACGGGCCCTCAGTCACCAGCAATTCCGCATGGAGGCCCTGCTGGATGCCCATGTTCGCCTGCGATTGGAAGCCCAGCGACTGGGGACACCCGAGCGCCTGCTGGGACCACTCGAACGTGGGGAACTCCCCCTGGAACGTCCTGCCCGGCCACAACGTTCGGATCAGCGCCGCGCCCCATTGATGCAGTGGGACCGCGCCGCGGAAACGGCGGGCTGATATGGAAAGCGCTTCCTGCAATCAAGACTGCACCCCTTCACTGGGCCGCGCACGCCTGGTAGTGACGCTGCTCGGTCTCGGCTGGCTGGTCCTGGCAGCTCGATTGATCCAGATTCAGTGGTGGCAACAAGACCAGTTCGCCAAAAAGGCTGAACAGCAGCGGGAATTCTGGGAAGAGACTCGGGTCCGACCGGCTGATATCGTTGACCGACACGGAAGGCTGCTGGCAACCACGCTCACGACTCGCAGCCTGTACGTCGTCCCGGCGAGAATCACTCAACCCGAAGCGTTCGCATCGGCGCTTGCTGAAGTCATCGGAGTCGATGCGGAAAATCTGCGTGACAAGATTCGGTCGAACGACAAACGTCAGTTTCTGTGGGTGAAAAGACGCCTGACTGAGTCGGAAGTCGAGGCCGTGAGAGCGCTGAAGTTGCCGGCGACGACATGGGGATTTCGCGAAGAGTATCGGCGAGAGTATCCCCAGGGTGACCTCGCCGCTCAGGTGCTCGGGTTGCGAGATATCGATGGTGTGGGACGTGGAGGAATTGAAGAGCGATTCGACGCCATCCTGTGTGGAAAGCATGGCCGACGTCAGATGGCTCGAGATTCTCGCGGGCATGTGATTGAGATCCTCAATGACGAAAACAAAGACGTACCGGCCGTGCCTGGCCGCGTCGTAAGACTAACTCTGGACGCAGTAATTCAGCTCTATGCCGAACGCGAACTCGACCGCGTCATGGAGGAGTGGCAACCCGAAAGCTGCAGTGCCGTGGTGATGGATCCCCGCAACGGGGATGTCCTCGCCATGGCGAATCGTCCCACGTTTGATCCGAACCGCCCGGAAAAGGCATCCCCCGAATCGTGGAAGAACCGCGTCATCGCTGACATCTACGAACCGGGTTCGACATTCAAACCGATGATCGTCAGCTATGGCCTGCATGAAGGAATCATCCAGACCCAAGACACCTTCCATTGCGAGAACGGTCAGTACCGGATGGGGCGGCGCGTGCTACACGACCATCATCGGTACGGTCCACTGAGTCTGACGGATGTCCTGGTCAAATCGAGCAATATCGGGATGGCCAAGATCGGTGAGCAGATGGGCAACGAACGCCTCTACGATGCGGCGAGAATCTTTGGTTTTGGCCGCAAAACGGGGATCGAACTTCCTGGCGAGTTGCCCGGGATTCTTCGTCCTTTGAACGAATGGACGACCTATTCCACTGGATCGATTCCGATGGGACATGAGCTCGCCACAACCCCGCTGCAATTGATTACGGCCCATTCGGCTCTCGCCAATGGCGGCACGTTAATTCGCCCTCGCATTGTCCTCGTCGAGGATCAGGATTCGATCTCCGCAGTTACGCACATCGAATCAACCACCGTCTCGAGCGAAACGGCACGCTGGGTGATTCAGCAGCCCATGCAGGAGGTGGTGACCAGAGGCACGGGTAAAAAGGCACAGATCCCCGGCTATCGCGTGTTCGGAAAGACAGGCACGGCCCAATCGCTGTCACCAGAGGGGGGCTACCTGCACGAGAAGTACATTAGCTCGTTCGTCTGTGGGGCCCCCGTCGAGTCACCCCGGCTGCTGATCCTGGTCGTGGTCAATCAATCCTCGGTGGGCGGTGAGACGTTCGGAGGCAAAGTCGCCGCACCCGCCGCCGCTAAAATTCTTCGTCAGTCGCTTATGTATCTCCGAGTCACCCCGGATGACCAGCCCCCGCGATCGGCGGCCAACACAAAAGCCAGTGACGCTGAGCAGGAATAACTCAGCATCTGTTCCGTCGCCCGGTGTCGCCATCGTGAGTCCCCGACTCCCCATCCTGTTGATTTTCGCAGCATTCGGGAACAATCCGGGGTCGTCTCGGGAACCTCCCCTCGCTCGGGTTGCGTGAACTCCAAATGACACGTCAGGGACGCTATAGTGGAAGTTGTACGCCCGCTCCCGCAGCGGTTGTGATCTCCCAATTTTGTCACGTTTCCAAAAGCCGAGCCGAATTCTGATGAGTGAATTTCGTACCGAACACGATTCGATGGGTGATGTCCAGGTCCCAGCGAAGGCCTATTACGGCGCACAAACACAACGCGCGGTTGAAAACTTCCCCGTGTCCGGCTGGACGCTGAGGTCCGAAATGATCCGTGCCATGGGACTGGTCAAGTGGGCTGCCGGAGTCGCCAATCGCGATCTGGGCAAACTCACCGGTACGGGAAAGAACCCGCTTACCGCCGAACAAGTTGACGCCATGTTGACGGCCGCCAAGGAAGTCGTTGCCGGAAAGTTCGACGCGGAATTCCCCATCGACGTCTTTCAGACGGGATCGGGAACGTCCAGCAACATGAATATCAACGAAGTGATTTCGAACCGTGCCATCGAAATCATGAAGGGGAATCGCTTCGAAATGAAGAAGCCGATTCATCCCAACGATCACGTCAACATGGGACAGAGCACCAACGACACCTTCCCGACAGCAATCCACGTTGCCGTGGGGATCGCCATTCATCAGCGACTGATTCCCGCCCTGGAACGATTCGCCACTGTCCTCAGTGACAAGGCCGCTCAGTGGGACAAGATCATCAAGATCGGACGAACCCACCTCGCCGACGCAACGCCACTCCGACTCGGTCAGGAATTCGGTGGCTTTGCCCGCCAGTTGCAGTTGAGTGTTGGACGAGCAAAGCAGGCACTGCAGGCTGTGCTGGAACTTCCCGTCGGGGGAACGGCAGTCGGAACGGGAATTAATACCCACCCCGATTTTTCTCGACTCACCTGCGCCGCGCTTGCGAAAGAGACGGGCATCGAGTTCATCGAAGCGGTCAACCACTTTGAAGGAAACGCCCAGCGTGATGGTCTGGTCGAATGCCATGGACAGTTGCGCACCATTGCCACGACCCTGTTTAACGTCGCCAACAACATTCGGTGGCTGGGATCGGGACCTCGTTGCGGCTTTTACGAAGTGATGCTGCCAGACCGCCAGCCCGGCAGTTCGATTATGCCTGGGAAGGTGAATCCGGTCATGTGCGAGAGCCTGATGCAGGTTGCTGCCCGCGTCATCGGCAACGACCAGACGGTGGCTTTCAGCGGTGCGACTGGCGGCCAGTTCCAGTTGAACATCATGATGCCCATCATGGGGCATGCAACCCTGGAATCGGTGGCGCTGCTCGCTCAGGGAACCACCGCATTCGTCGACCTGTGTGCTGTGGACATGGAAGCCAACACAGAAGCCTGCGAAGCAAGCGTCGAAAAGAGTCTCGCCATGGTCACCAGTCTGAACCCTTACATTGGCTATGAAAAGGCCGCTGCCCTTGCCAAGGAAGCATTCAAGAGTGGTAAGACCATCCGCCAGTTGTGTCGTGAACAGAACATACTGCCAGACGACCAACTGACAAAGGCGCTCGACCCGTGGAGCATGACTGAGCCGCAGGCGTAACTTCCCGTGGTATCGCTGGTCCCCGTTTGTCACGAGCGGATTCGCCAGTGAAGCCACTGCTGTCTTTCGAGAAGTGGGCC
>NZ_DASWWZ010000103.1:0-6956 GCF_036405755.1 Schlesneria sp. | reverse complement strand
AAGAAAAGCGTCGCCATGAACCGCAGAAGATGTGGCTGGGATGATAACGTGATGCTCAAAACACTAATGGGAATCAAGAGCTAGTACGCGCTGGCCCTGACGCAAAGGGCCAAGCGGCTCGATGTTATCTACGGCCCCGATACATCCCCCGGAACGCTTAAATTTCTTCAGGAAAGTCTTGCGAAGAAATGGGGAAACCGAGTTCGATTCATCCCTCACGAGTAACTATATGTCATCTTGGCAATACGCATTCCTGTTTCCGCAATCACCGAGTCAACTTCATCCAGCCGACGCCGTGAATCACCTTACTGAATTTGGTGCCGAGTTTGACAACTCGATTCGAATTTGTGTTCCGGTCGACGATGATGGTCACGTTCTGGATGTTGGTGAGGAAATTTCGTTGAACGAGCCGTTCGAACGTGACCTTATCAGGCATCTGGAGATCGGAAAGTCCTTCTCGATTCAATTACGAAGTGCCGATTTGGTGATCTCTGCGGAGTTTCTTCTGGATGCTCCGAATCCGCATATATCACTCGGTTGGTCACGGCGATTGCTTGAGGAGTCAACGCCGATGATACAACGTGATTTCTGGAAGGCACTTCGCTCATTCGCTAGGGATTGCAATGCAGGATACGTTGTCATCGTTGACGATGCACCGGATCATTTTGAAGATCATTTCATAGATATTGACGGCAAACGGATGTTTGACCTGCATGTTAATCATCGCTATGGGTTGGGATTAAGGGAGGTGTGGCTGCAATCATGTGTCACGTCTACACTACCGGAAGGTGTAACGTACCGTGATTCGGAACAACTTGGAGAAGGATTTGAACGCCATTTCATCGTTATATAATCGTCCCTCCGCTGGCGATTCTTGGTGTTCTCCCGTGCGTGAGCTGCTGGGACTGCTTCGCGTCAGAAAAGCAACCGGGTCATCGCCATCACGGAACAGTGTCGACCATCTTGCCTGCCAACGGAACCGCCAAGAATTGTTCGTTTCTTCCTCTCAGCCGGTCGGCTGAAGCAATAGCACCGTGCAACTGCGGTGTAAGCGCACGGTGAAGTGCATCTTGAGCCATGCTTTAGTCTGAGTGGGTTTTGTTACCCATTCGGATTGGAGATGGCGAGATGTCGCAGGTTGGTTCACGGATTCGGGAGAAGGAGTCGTACTGGCGTTCCCATTGGGTGAAACACGGCCACAGGGACACTGCATGTTCGCCGTAAGTAGCAGGCATTCATGAACGGCCGTGCAGCTTTTCGTAGAGATTGTCGGTCACACAGATCGCGATGGATTTCTGTCGAGTTTACACCAAGGTTTGTTGTCACATTGCTGGCTCGGGTGGAGTTCCGTCCGTGTCAAGAAGAAGTCCACGTCTCCGGGTGTAGTCCATGGCATGCGGAGGCCAAGGCTGATCCCTATTGGCTTTCTCGCATTCCTGACCCAGCAAGGATAGAAAAACTGGCACACACAGCGTTGTGCTGATATATTTATCCACATGAGCGTCGAACACCATCCCGAAGAATCCCACCTGGTCTCGGCGGCGCTGGACCACTTCCGCGCCCACGGCGGGGTGCTCCGCACACGCGATGCTCTGGAGGCCGGTATTCATCCCCGGACTCTGTACGCTCTCCGTGATTCCGGTCGGATCGAACTGCTCAGTCGGGGGCTGTACCGACTGGCGGATGCTCCGTCGCTTGGCAATCCTGACCTGGTCACCGTCGCTCTCAAGATTCCCAACGGTGTGCTCTGTTTGATCTCGGCGCTCGCTTGGCATGAACTCACCACCCAGATCCCCCACGAAATCTGTGTCGCCATTCCCCGAGGGGCAGAACCACCACGGCTGTCCTATCCGCCCGTGAGGCATTTCTGGTTCAGCGGTACAGCCTATTCGGAAGGGATCGAAACGCACTTGGTCGACGGAGTCCCCGTTCGCGTCTACAGCCGCGAGAAGACACTGGCGGACTGCTTCAAGTACCGGAATCGAATCGGCCTCGACACCGTGCTGGAAGCCCTCAAGACCTACCGCCACCAGGATCGCGTCAATGTCGAGTCGCTCCTTCATTACGCGGAAATCTGTCGCGTGAATCGCGTCATCCGGCCCTATCTGGAGGCCGTAATGTGACCGAGCGGCCAGGTCGTTCTAAAGGCCGCGACGAAGTCACTTTCACTTGAATCGTGAATCCGGCATAAAGGCTGTTGGGGATCCCGTTTCGTCTGTGTGGTGAAGAGCCTTCTGGAATCGAGACTGAACGTGAATCGGACGTCTATTTTTCGTGTTGGTTTGGTCGGCACAATACTGGCGGCGAGTCTGGTGGCTGTCACGGCACTGGGGCTGGTCGTTACCGGGATCGATCCTTCCGAGATTTCGTTGACGGGACCGAACACCGAGGAGACTCTTGAGCGGCAGGTGATTGATTTTTGTGGTGCCTGTCACGTCGTTCCCCGTCCTGACGCTCTTCCCCGAAGTTCATGGGGGGAAGAAATTGAAAAGGCGTTCGAACGGTATCGAGTTTCAGGTCGATTGGATCTCAAGGTTCCCAGTCAATCACGAGTTACAAAGTATTTCTTGCAGCGGGCGGTTGAGATGTTGCCCATCCCTAATGCTCCTGATGCCCCCCCCAGCCCGGTTCTGTTTCGCCCAGACGTTCAGCGGTTGCCGAATCAATATGGTTCCACAGCCGTTTCGTTCCTGGATGCCATCCACGTCAGCCCTGGTGTTGATTCTCAATTGGATCTGCTGCTGTGTGATATGGGCAACGGAAGCGTGAATCGCTTTTCCTGGCAGGACGACGTGATGTCCAGTTCAGAATTGGGCCGCGTCAAGCATCCTGCGCACGTGGTCCCTTGTGACTTTGATCGCGATGGAAATCAGGATTTTCTGATTGCCGACCTCGGGATGCTCAAACCGACGGATGAGCTGCTGGGGTCGGTCACGCTGCTGCGATCGTCAGACTCAGGCCGTCCTTTCGAAGCCATCTCGATCCTCGATCACGTCGCACGCGTTGCGGATGCTCAACTTGCGGATCTGGATGGGGACGGTGACCTTGATTTTGTCGTCGCGGAATTCGGATTTGAGAAAGTTGGGCGGTTGATCTGGTTGGAAACTTTGTCAATGACTCGCGGTCGACCGGAAACGAAGCTGCATCTGATTGATGCGCGACATGGCGCGATCCGAGCTACTCCCGTCGATCTGGACGGTGATGGTGATCAGGATCTCGTGGCGATGTTCGGTCAGGAGCACGAAGCGATCATCGCGTATCTCAACGACGGGGCGGGCCGTTTCGAGCCGAGGACACTCTACCAGGCTGACAGTCCTTCCTCTGGAAGCACTGGTTTAGAACTGGCGGATCTCGACGGCGATCTCGATCTGGATGTGCTCTTCACGAATGGTGATACGCTCGACACGATGCAGATCAAACCTTATCACGGCGTCAACTGGCTGGAAAACCTGGGTGACGGGCAGTTCGCGTATCACAGACTGGCCGAACTTCCCGGTGCAGTGCGAGCAATCCCGGGAGATCTCGACGGTGACGGCAGGATGGATATCGTCGCCGTCGCATTCTGTCCCCCGTTTCTTCGTTATCAGGTGCGACCTCAAGCACTCGATACGGTCATCTGGTTGAAACAGATTCGACCGGGCGAATATCAACGGTATTCGTTAGAGCGTTCCAACGCAGGACCATATCCGGTCGCAGCCGGTTCCATGTCAATTACCGCTGGTGACTTCGATCACGACGGCGATCTGGATTTCACGATCGGTCAGTTCAATCCGTATGAGACCCCGTCTCTTCGAAGTGCCGATTCCCCACGCAAGTGGTTTACGGTCTACTGGAACGAAAGGGTGCCAGAACAGGCGGACAGTGAGATCAGTCAAACGTCAGATTGACGTGAAGTCTCATCTGTTTTTATTGCTCATGGCGGGGAACCCACCCGGGCTTCCCTTCGATCACGATCCATTCCCCTGCGGCCGGGACGTCATCAAAGGTGGATCGCAAACCCGATGGCCAGATGATCTCTATTTTTTTCAATCGATCCGCATCACCGACACAGATCTCCATCACTCGTTCATTGCTCGACTCATATCCGTCACCCGCGGTCAGCTGCCAGCTTCTGATCATGCCGGAAGCGAGGATCGCATTGAGCTTCGTTCCAATCGCATCTCGACTGCTTTGTGTCCCGACAAATTTCAGGCGGAGTGAACGATAGGGGGATTCAGACCGATTCACACCCAGCAGCACGGGCCCCTGCAGATCCGTTGCAATGAAGTCGGTTCGGCCGTCACGATTCCAGTCGAGTGATGCCATTCCGCGTCCCAGCCGTGGGACGTCAAACAGGGATCCGGCCGTTCCGGCGGTCAGTTCTGTGAATCGGCCGCCCGGTTCGCCACGGAAGATCTGAGGCTTCATCTGAAACTCTTCGCCTTTGAACTCGTCGATATGCCCATTCATGACGATGAGGTCAAAGTCGCCATCCTGGTCAGCATCCAGAAACTGAGTGCCGAATCCCAGCGGTTCGAAGCTGGCCTGACGCAGGCCAGCCGCCTGTGTAGCATCTCGATAAAAGCCGTCCTGATTCGATAAATAAAGTGTATTTGCTTCTTTGGCGAAATTGGTGACCAGGAGATCAAGCTGGCGATCTCGGTTGATATCCGCGCACGCGATTCCCATGCACGCTTGCGAGAGTCCGTGTTCGTCCAGCGCAAGGTTTCTCAGAAAAGCCTCCTCAACGAATCGGAGTGATTGGTCGCGGGAGGTCGTCTGGTTGATCAGCAGATGGTTTGCAGTCATGTCGTTTGCGACAAAAACGTCGAGCCGTTGATCATCGTTGAAGTCGGCAACGACGATCCCCATCCCCATTCCCTCCGAGAGATCGAGGCCCGCTTCCGCCTGCTGCTCGCTAAACCGGCCGTCACCCCGATTCAAAATGACGGTGTCCGGAGCTGGCTTGAAATGTGTCGGACGACAGACTCGCTGTTCGCCATGCTGATCCAGACAGGTTCTGGTCAGGATATCCGGTCCCTGAACATAGTTGGCATCAAACAGTTCTGGAAAGCCGTCTCCGTCGAGATCAGCGATGGCACAACTGACTGTCCAGAACTGCTGTGTCAGACCAGCGCTCTGTGTCACGTCAGAAAATGTTCCATCACCATTATTGTGGAGCAGTCGGTTACGACCGAAGTTGGCGACGTACAGATCCGGAAAGCCATCGTTGTCGAAGTCGCCTGCAGCAACTCCCTGCGAATAAGACGTTTCGCTGATGTTGGCAGCGAATGTCACGTCTTCAAATTGCATGGAGGGAAGATTGCGGTAGAGCGTGTCAGATGGTCCATCGGGTGTACCGTTGGGAGAACTGCTTCCCTGAGGGAAATACAGATCGGGCCTGCCATCCAGATCAAAATCCAGGACGGCGACACCGGCCCCCATGGTTTCCAGAATGTTGCGGCTGCCCCCAGGCTGACACGAGTTGACAAACTGAAAAGCTAACCCCGCCTGCTTGGCCTGATCGTCAAATCGAATTCGAGTCACGCTTGAACTCCGATCAGTGGGCAGGGGAGAGCGTTCGCGTTGTTGCTGAGACAGGTCAGGCAGTTCGAACTTCGTCCAATTGAACTCACTCCCGGGAAGAGTGTCTGGTCTGGTGCGCGGGAGTGCGGGAGAGAGTTGAGGCTTGATTCGTGCTTGAGCGGCCGCCACGCGAGCGTTTGGGGATTTGAATGTCAGTTCGTAAATTGCACAGAAGCTCCACGCTTCCCATAACCGCCCTGTTGCGTCCAGTTCTTCGATCATCTCGAGCATCGCCTCTTCGCTTCGAGACTCATTCAAACGTCCATTCAGATCAATGATCTTCTGAAGCCGCTTTGCTCGTTCCGTGAATGCCGTACCGAGTTCGACGTGCTGATGTGACTTTAAGAGTTGTCCTAACAGGGTCGTCGTAGAAAGCTGTTCGGGTTCTCGCAGCAGCGATTCATGCAGACATCGAATGGCGGAACTGATTTCGCCCTTTTCCGATAACCACTTTCCTCGAGCCGACCAGATGCGCGAATCGTCTTGAACCTGAGAAGGCAATTTCGAGTGCCAGGAAATGAATTTTTCGGGTCGGTAATGTGCGTAAAGTTCCGCCAGAACTCCCTGAGCTTCGAAGTTATCGGGATGCGTGCTCGTCACGTCCAGCAGGATTTTTTCTGCGCTCTCAATGTGACTTTGATCTAATTCGTCGAGTGCAACCGCCAGATGCGGCGACTTGCATTTGGAATCGGCGTGCAATATTGCTTCCAGACGCTCACGATCTTTAATTCGGGGCATCTGGGCTGTCAGCAGCATTAAGTCCCCTCGCGTATAAGCGTCGCGTTTCAGCAGTTCGATGATGCAGCGGGCGGTCTCACGCGGGTAGCCCGTCACCGCCGCGATTTGCTCTTGATACAGCAGCGCCTGCGGCTGTTCGACGTCCAGGCTTTCGGAGAGTCGAAATGCAGCGGCGGCCGGACAGACATAATTCTTCTGCATCCAGCGATTACCCAGCCGCATGGCCAGCCGTCCTCCTTCGGCAGGGCGTAGGCGAGAGTACTGGGTCAAAGCAACCAGGGACTCGTCATACTGACCCTTCTGGTCGGTTGCTTCTGCCAGGAGATACCAGGCCGATGCGAGTTCTGGTGATCTCTCGATTGCACGTCTGGCTTGCTGGATGGCAAGATCGAACTGATGCTCAGCGAAATGGGCTCGGCCTTGTTCTACGATCTGATCCTCGGATTCGTCGCCCGACAGCATGAAGGCAAGTCCGACCGCGCCGATCACAACTGCGGTTATGGTCCCAACTACCAGTGATCCGCCGCGACCCTTCGCTCTCTTTGCGTCGGTCGGTACTGTCTGATCATTGAGCGGCACCATTGACAGCAGTCCTTGTCAAATGCAGAGATCGCCGTGAGCAAGCTCGCGGCGATCTCCGGGTTATTCACATT
>NZ_DASWWZ010000102.1:0-17830 GCF_036405755.1 Schlesneria sp. | reverse complement strand
CACATCCGCGCGCGAAAATTCTTCCGGCCAGCTTTGCAGCACGACGATCAGATCGGGAAACTGATCGTGGTCAAAAACGGTTCTCGCTGCAGCTACATCCGTCTGGATCATGAACCGACAAGTCCTGCCGATCGACTCGGTGAGCCAGCGCAGCAGCGGCTGGAACTCGTGTCGGTCGGACTGCCCCAGAACGAGAACCGTTTTGGGTGTGAGCGATACCGGGTGATCAATCACCATGTTTCTGACGAAGCCGAGGTGAAAGTCGGAGCATCAACTGCACACGTTCAAATTGCTCGAGCCATTCCTGAATCACGGCGGCCTGAAGATTCGATTCCACAGCAACCAGGCCGGTTGGGCACGCCGCGCCTGTCAGGGATGAAGCGGCATCACGGTACTTGGCCAGGGTCCGATCGCCATAGCGACCGCACGGTGCTCCATCTTCGGACATGAACAGGACCGAAGGAACCCGACGACCGCCACAAATGGACAGCTCGTCGGCGAGATCGCTGTGGTCATCACGATCGAAATAGCGAATCTTCAATCGTCCTGTCTGCTGAGCGAAGGCCTCGAAAATGGGGCACTGCTGGACGCAATCACCACACCAGGCCCCTGACACGACAGCGACACACATGTCCCGCTGGAACCCTTGCAGCAGGCTCACCTGCGCAGGCGTCAGCGTGATCTCCTGAAAGGTCGCATTCCAGCGCCGTAGCTGGTCCGGCGAGGCATATTTTTTCAGGAACTCGTCGTAGCTCAGCCCCGCGTTCCATTTTGTTGTGAAGTCCATGCCGTTCCGTTTTCCGTTGAGATGTGCTTGTAAGACATCGTCTGATGTCGTGAGAGGACTTTCTTGTGATGACACCTCGGTAGAAGCTTCGTCCCGGCGGTTTTCAAAAGAGTTGCTCACTCAAGTAAGTTAAAGCATGCCGCCGCGATGAGCAATTCTCTCGTCTCTCTTCACTGCTCGGCACGGTTTACTATGGGAATCAGCCTGAAAATGGGTATACAGATCGCATGTCCAAGCATGCCCCCCCTTCCTCAACTGGCCCCGCCTCCGTTGAAACACGACGACGGATGGAAGAGTGCATCGATCATCTGGCCGAACTGGCACGGGGAGAAATCGATGGGGGCCAGTTCATCGCCGAAGTCCTGACGAGACTCACCGAGGTGACGCACTCCTTGCGTACTCGATGCTGGAGGAAGTCATCACAGAATCAATGGGAAGTCGCGGGGGAACGCCCCCAACCGACGACTGTGACGAAGCCTTCGAGCGATGACGAAGCACAACTCAATCAAGCCGCGGAGTCGCGTCAGCTTTCGACACACGCATCGGCGGTCAGCGGTGAGACGACGACGCAGACCGCGGTGCGGACTTGTTGCCCTGTCGTTTATGGGGGACAGACGGTCGCGGTGCTGGACGTGCTTCACGCAGCGGAAACCGAGGACGGGCCTACAACCGATCTGGCACCGTTTCTCCATGCGATTGCCGAAATCACCGCAGACTTTCTTTCTCAGCTTGAACTGAGGCAATTGAGACGGGCTCGCAGTGAGTGGCAGCAGTGGGATCAGCTCAACCTGAATCTGATGAAGTCGCACGATCTTCCTGCACTTGCCGCAACGATCGTCAACGACGGTCGGATTGTCGCCGGGTGTGACAGGCTGACGCTGATGCGCCGACGGGGCTCACGGTATATCGCCGTCGCCGTTTCTGGAGCCGACCGAATCGAACCCCGGGCCAACACGGTTCACTCACTGGAAGCCGTAGCATCCATCGCAGCCCGAAATGGCCATGCCATTTGGTTTCACCTGGCATCCGCCGACGCCAACACGCCTGACGCACTCGCTCAGCACGCGAAGCTGACAGGAGCACACTCCGTCGGGCTGATCCCGATCCCCGGCCCGAGTTCCCGCACAGAAGCCTCAGTGAACTCGCCCTCCCCCTCTTCCCGTTATCGGCCCGACGCGATTCTGGTTGTCGAACAGTTTGACAATCTGGCAGATTCTGCAACGTGGCAGTCACGCGGAGAACACCTGGCGAACCGGCTTGAACCGACGCTGCTCGCAACACTGGAGCAAGAGTCCATTCCCTTCGCGAGGACGCTGCGGACATTACAGCGGTTGCCCGAATGGCTGCGACGCCCCGGTCCCCTCATGGCACTGCTCGCACTTTTGGCAGCAGTTGGTTTCCTCACGTTCTATCCGGCCGAGTTTACGGTGACCGGTCCGGCCGAGCTGGTGCCCGTCAACCGCCGCGAAGTCTTCGCCAGCAGTTCCGGCATTGTTGAAAAGCTGCTCGTATCGCACGGGGAAGAAGTCACTGCCGACCATCCATTAATTATCTTGCACGATCCGCAGCTTGCACTGGAACTTCCACGGGTGATGGGCGAAATCGAAGTTGTGCGCGAGCGTTTGAAAGGTGTCCTCGCCGCGAGGCTTTCGGGAGGGGCCACCGCCGACGCTGCCAACCGGGCCCGCCAGCTTGCCTCCGAGGAAGAAGAGCTCAAAGAACGACAACAGTCACTGATCCGGCAAAAGGAACTGATCGAGCGACAGCAGGAAGCACTCACCCTGCGAAGCCCCATCCGGGGACGGATTCTTACCTGGGATGTCGCCACAACACTCGCAGCCCGCCCTGTGGAACGTGGACAGGCACTGCTGACCGTGGGAGACACTGACGGCCCCTGGATGATCGAGATGCGCGTCGCTGACAAGGAGTTTGGACACATTCGACGGGCACAATCACAGCTTGGCCCGAATCTGGCCGTCCATTTTCTGCTTCCCTCAGACCCCACCCAGACACGCCGTGGCACCATTCGCGACGTCGCCGGAACGACTCAGTGGGATGAACAACATGGCAGCTACGTCCTGGTGACCATCGACGTTGAGCCAGGTCAGGTATCGCAACCCCGTTCCGGCATGACTGCAGTGCCTCGTATCCTGTGTGGAAAGTATCCGATTGGGTACGTCTGGCTACACGATCTGATTGATACCGTCCGCCTGAGGTGGATGCTGTAACCAGTCCGTTCGTGCATCCGAAACGGGCCAAAACGAGATAGCCGTCGGCGGCCCCTGTCGGATATGCTGAGGGCGTTCAAACTCGTAGACACAATCGTGGAAGAGACCATGCTGAATCGACGTCGATTTCTAGCCGCCCTCTCTGTGCCGATGCTGATGGGAACCGAGTGGAACACCCGCCGCGCCTGGGCCAACCCACAGGTCCACGGTGTCGAGGTGGAAGCTCCCGTCGGTCAGGAAGATCTGTTTGCCTATATCCAGCGGCAGAATGGTCGCTTCGACACCGACCTCTACAGGAAACTCCTGGGTGCCGCGAACGAGTTCAAAGAAGGGGACGCCATCGTTGGTGTCGCCGCTGCCAACGAGCCCTCGCGAGCCCATGCACGGCAACTGCTGGCCAACACGCGGATCGCTGATCTTCTGGCGAACCCACCCTGGCGCGACCGTCTCCTGGTCTGGAACGACACGTTCATCAATCGGGACCGCCTGCGAGACTGGGAACAGCGGACCGTGGGTGAGCTGAAGGATCACCTGCTTGCGTCCAGTGCGGCCGACATCCATCAACTGATGCCGGGACTATCGAGCGACCTGATCGCGTGTCTGGTGCGGCTGATGTCGAACGCCGAACTGATCCGGATCGGCCAGACGGTGTTTAACCCTCTCGCGGGATCTCATCTGGGTGATCAAGGGTATCTGGGAGCCCGAATCCAGCCCAACTCGCCCACGGATCACGTTGACGACATCCGTTTTCAGGTATTCGACGCATTTGCTTACGCCGTGGGGGACGTGCTGCTGGGGACCAACCCCGTCTCGAGCGACCCTCAATCCGTCGCGGCCGTCGAGCTCGCTTTACAAGACATCCTGAAAACATTCGAGCTGGATCACATCATCCCCCACTGCGTCCTGTCACATATCGACGTGCAGGCGGAAGTGGAACAGCTTTATCCCGGCTCAACGGAATTCTGGTTTCAAAGTATCGCAGGCAACGATCAGGCCAACGCCACGTTCGACATCACCGTGGAGAAGATGGCCCGCTATGCAGCAGAGCGGACCGGCCCCTTCGGGCTCTACCTGGAAACCGGCCAGGGGGCTGATTTCACGAATGGACATGGCCACGGATGTGACATGGTCCTGCATGAGTCACGCAAGTACGGGTTCGCACGCGGAATGTCGCACACGATTGCGGCGGCGAAGAACATCCCCCCCGAACAGGCATGGCTGCACCTGAACGACGTCGCCGGCTTTATCGGCCCCGAAGTCTTCCGAACGCGCGAGCAACTCGTTCGGTGCTGCCTCGAAGACATCGCCATGGGGAAACTGCATGGGCTCATGATCGGGCTCGATGTCTGTTCGACGCTGCACATGGAGGTCTCTCTGGATGATCTCGACTGGTGCTTGGAGCAAATTGCCCCCGCGAACCCCGGATACCTGATGGCGCTTCCGACCAAGATCGACCCCATGCTCGGGTATCTCACCACGGGCTATCAGGACCATGTCCGGCTGCGTGAGAAGTTCGGCTACCGCGTCGATGATCGAATGTGGTCCTTCTTCAAGAAATTAGGCGTCATCGACAATCAGGGGAAGCCGACAGAGCACTTTGGCGACCCTCATTGGGTCTATCTGCAGTACCGGCGATGCAAACAGGACCCGCGAACCGATCAGCAGATTCTTGCCGAGTCGGCACAAATCGTGACGGAAGTTCGACAGCGCGGCGTCTTTATCGCGGAAGGCTATGGTCGGCGTCCGTCGGAACTGGCACCTCAGCTTCGCTCCGAAATTCAGACCGTCTATGAAGATGCCAAGAAGTGCATCTGGAAAGAATGGGACCCGGATTTCATCAAACGGATTCCGAACGCCCTGCCCCTGACGACACGTTCGTCGGACAGAAACGACTACATTCTGCATCCCACCACGGGTGAGCACCTTTCTGATGAATCGTTGATCAAAGTCCAGGAGGTCCGGACTCGGGATCAGGGAAAGTCCGACACAGCGCTGGTGATCTCGGAAGGCTTGAATGCCTATGCCATGCTCGACGACAGGAACCTGTTGCCATTGCTGGACGCCCTTTATCCCCTGCTGGAAAAATCTGGCTACCACGTCGCGTCAGCACCCTTCGTCGTGAACAGCGGCAGGGTTCGCGCGGGATACCGCATCGGTGAAATCCTGTTCGGCGGGCTCACGGGTTCACGCACGATTGTCCATCTGATCGGCGAACGCCCTGGCACGGGTCACCACACGATGTCGGCCTATCTCACCACAGCAGACGGAGCGACATGGAGATCCCCGAACAAAGTGGATCACAACATCACGAAAGTCGTATCGGGAATCGGGGTGACCGCACTCACCCCCGATCGAGCAGCGCAAGCCATTATTGCCGCCCTGTCCCGTTAGTGTGAACCGCTCGGAGCGACCGGTGCCGTGAACACGGTGAGGGCCCTACCGGGAATACCAGTAACACAATCGCGTGAGGTCCCCCAGTTCGACGAGGGATCGGACACGCCGGCGAGCGGCGTACTGAGCCAGCGCGGGCGAATAACCATGATGATGATCGGCCATCGCCAGTCCCCTGGAGACATCCGCGGCGGTAATCCGGTCGCGTCCGTCACTCACGGCATGCCACCGTGCCAGCCACAGCGTCACTGGCAACATCAGTGCCAGACTGTGAAAGCCCTCGGCAAAGGGAATGTCGTAGTAGGCGGATCCAAAGAAGTGCATCCCCGTCGTTTTAACCCGGAAATAACGGGTCAGGATTTCTTCCGCCTCGGCGTCGATCGGACCGAAGGAAGGTTCCAGAGCACTGAAAGGGACCTCTTTCAGGCCCGTCTGTAACGAGGGGATATTTCCGCTTCCCTTGGTGAAACGAACGATGGCTCGTAATAACCGCCAACGTCCCCAGACGCCGGACGAAAGGTCTGCGACTGTGTCTTTCCTCGCGTATTGGGCAACGAGCGTTCGAAAGTAGAGGCGGCCAACACGACTGGGTTCTTCTGGCGATTCGGGTACGTGGGGATTCTCGAGCCGGGCTGCTTCCATCAGCAGGGCGATCAGTTCACGAATCCGTGGACCTCGAATCTTCTCGAACGAAGCCTGCCCTACCAGGGTGGTCCAGGCGATGGCACGGACAACTTTGACGACGATCGGCGTAGAGGGATCCGCCAGCGTGTGATCCAGGGCCTCGACAAAGGGTTGCAGGTCAGTCCAGTCAACCCGGTCGTTGGGTGTCAGCAAGGGGGCAGGTGAATTGATGGCGCTGGCGGGAATGACTTCCTCTGCCATTCGGCGAAGTTCATTCGATCGCTTGCTGGTCGGTGTACCGAGATTTGCCACAACGGAGGGGCAACTGTACCGCAGGCTGACGGTGAACGATTTTCCCGAGGGGTGGAAGGCGAAAGGATAGATGCGGCAAGGGAGCGGCTTCGCTGCTTCACCAAACTTGGCATGGATGCGGCACAGCCCTTTGTCATCCAGAAAAACGCACCCGCCGTCGGACCTGTGAGCGAGCCGGTAACGCTTCTTCCACGGGGGCCCCGCATGCCAGGCGAGCACGGGTTGATCGACCCCGTCCGCTGCAGTCCAGTTTTGTCCGATGATCCGCTGTCGCTCGGCTTCAGTCACCTCAATCAGATGCTGGCGGCAACAGCCACCGCAATTGTGGCAGCTCCAGTTTTGCAGTACCGGCAGTTCCAGTCGCAGGTTGGCCATTCTGTTCTTTAGACCCATCTCAGGCGACAAGTCGCGCGGTACCTGATTTGTGGACGAGTCGCTGAAGTCCGGCCCAGACACGTTCCACGTCCAGTTCGTTCAGACACGCAAGATGATTCTCGCCACGGTGTGGACATATTTTATGGTAACCGGCCGCGCAGGAAACGGCGGTCGAGATCATTTCATGCTGGTCCCCGGGGGGCCCGGAGCGCAAGGCCGACGTGCAGGTGAAAATTCCCAGCGTAGGAATCCCCAGTCCGGCAGCCAGATGCATCGGCCCCGAGTCGTTACTGATTGCGAAATCCACGCGACTAAGCAAGGCGGACAGTTGTTTCAGTGTGGATTGTCCCGCCAGATTTCTGACGGTGGGGGTGTGCCCCGGCATGGTCAATTCCTGAAGTCGCTGATGCACACGGGCAGCGTCGGGCCGTTCGGCCTTGCTCCCCAGGATCAGCAGGGTCCCCCCCCACAGATGATCGGCACGCCGCATCAGCTCGGCAAATTTCTCGACCGGCCAGCGCTTTGTTTCCCAGCGGGCCCCCGGATGAACAGCGATGATGGGACGGGGAAGATCCTTCAGTTGAAGCTCGGCCCAGTCGCTGTCCGCTGCGGAAGTCGCGATCAACGTCTCACGCGACATCTGGCCCAGTCCCAGGCATTCCGCGACGCGCCAGTAGCGCGCATGAGCGGCCATCTGACGGGACGTTTCCGGCAGCAGACAGTTCAACGTCAGATGCGATCCTTCTCTCGCAGTCTCCAGCCCCACACGGACGGGAGCACCCGTCGCCAGCGTCATGACGCCCGTACGGAGTAACCCCTGAAGATCGATCACCAGATCAAATCGCCGTTTGCGCAGCGTCCCGAGCAAGTTGCCCCAGGCGGACCAGCCTCCCCGGCGTTCGAAGGGGATGGCATCCGACAAAGCGGGATGCCCTTCCACGAGATCCCGCAATTCCCGATTCACCACCCAACTGATTTCAGCCCCCGGATAGCGTTGCTTCAGCACGGGAAGCAAGGGCAACGTCTGCACGACATCGCCGAGTGCGCTCGGCTTGATGAGACAAATGCGCCGTGGCTGAAGCTGAACAAGTTCGGAAACTGGAATCCGCCGGAACATCCGTTTTCCTGCGTGAAATTGTTTGAAGGAATTCTCTTGCCTGAGTTTAGTGCGATTTCCGGAAATTCAACAAGAGGAATGGCGTTCGTCCCCGGCGCAATCGCCTCGGAGAGGGGGACATGGGCGAGCAGGACGGGGCCGATCGGCAGGTGACCCTGACGGTCACTTGCTCGAACCTGCCTTGCAATTCGTTTATTCTCCTGTGCACGTGCACGATGACTTTCTCTCCGAAAGAACACGAAAAATGCCCGAACCCAAGGCAACTGAATTGAGCGAATCCTCTCCGTCCAATCGCATGCCTCCGGGAATCCCCTACATCGTCGGTAATGAGGCAGCCGAACGGTTCAGTTTCTACGGGATGAAGGCGATTCTCTTCGTCTACATGACGAAGTATCTGCTCGATGGGGCGGGACAACCCGATCCGATGTCGACGGAAGATGCCCGCGCTGCGGTTCACTGGTTCGTTGCTTCCGCTTACTTTTTCCCGATTGCAGGGGCCATTCTTTCCGACTGGTTGCTCGGGAAATACCGCACCATCTTCTGGTTGTCGCTGGTGTACTGTCTGGGACATCTGGCCCTCGCCGCGATCCCCGGCCGCTGGGGTCTCCTGTCGGGTCTCACCCTGATTGCCATCGGATCCGGAGGAATTAAGCCGTGCGTTTCGGCACACGTTGGTGATCAGTTCACGGAGCAAAACCAGCATCTGTTGCCGCGTGTCTTCAGCTGGTTTTACTTTTCGATCAATTTCGGAGCCTTCATCTCGACGATCATCACTCCGATTCTCCTGCAGCGATTCGGGCCGCACTGGGGGCCCCATCTTGCCTTCGGCCTGCCCGGCTTGCTGATGTTCTTCGCGACCTTTGTCTTCTGGTTAGGCCGGAAGAAGTTCGTCCACGTCAAACCGGGAGGTGCGGCGTTTATCCGTGAGATATTCAGCATCGAAGGCTTACGCGCCGTGGGGCGGCTGATTCCCCTTTACCTGTTCGTCGCAGTCTTCTGGGCACTTTACGACCAGACGGCGTCAGCCTGGGTGGAACAGGCCGAGGGGATGGACCGCAACTGGTTGGGCGTTGAGTGGCTGCCATCCCAGATTCAAGCCATCAATCCAATTCTGGTTCTCGTGCTGATTCCGCTCTGCACGTACGGTCTCTACCCGCTTCTTAACAAACTGTTTCCCTTGACTTCGCTCGGCAAGATTGCGATCGGATTCTTTCTCACATCTCTGGCATTCGGGGTGAGCGGATGGATCGAGTCGCAGATCGTCGGCGGCAAAGTCGTCCGCAGCGCCAATGTGGAAACAGCCCCTGCTACGGGAATCCTGGCGGAACGAGAACTGATCATCCGCCTGCGCGAAAATCGTGCCTGGAACATCAAGTCCGTCAGTTGGCAGCAGCGCGATGCCCAGGCGAATTCCGCGTCTACCGGTGAACCGACAGTTCCTTTCACTCTGCGAGTCGACGTCGGCCCCACACCAAAAGGCCCCTGGACCGAGGCGGCATCGCAACAATTCGAAGCCGACCCGTCCCAGGCTCAAGTGGTCAACCTGAACGAACCGGTCTCGACTCCCTATATCCGTCTGGCAATCGCGATTCCTTCAACCTTCACAGGAGATGTGAAGAATCACATCGACTGGAGCAAGTCGCACGTGGAAGTGCATGCAGCAGAATCCCAGCCTCCAGCGGACGCGCATTCCCTGGCATCACCGGTGTGGCCGGATGTCGCCGCCGAAGGCTACAAGCCCCATATCGTCTGGCAGTTAGTCGCTTACCTGATCCTCACGCTCGGCGAGATTCTGGTTTCAATCACGTTCCTTGAGTTCTCATATACGCAGGCGCCCAACAAGCTGAAATCACTCGTCATGTCTTTGTACTTGCTGTCGGTTTCGCTGGGGAATGCCTTAACGGCACTGGTCAACGTCTTCATTCAAAACGCAGACGGTTCGAGCAAGCTGCCCGGGGCCAGTTATTACTGGTTCTTCACGGGACTCATGCTGGTGGCCGCTTTAGGGTTCCTCGTGGTCGTGGCCACGTTCCGCGAGAAAACCTACCTGCAGTCAGAGGCCGATGTCGAATAGTCCTGCCGGAACGTGTTGTCAGGCGGTCGATCATGCGCCCCCCTGCGATACGGGGGGGGCGGACGCAGGAACTCGTCGGACCAGGCTTCAATCGACAGGAGGCTGCCAGTCACCCCAGTGTGACAGATAGTGCTTGTAGACCGGAATCGATTCGCTCTTCTCTTCCAGCCAGGCCTTTGCCTCGGCGACGAGACGATGTTCGTCTTCGACAGTCAGCTTTCCGAGCAAGACACGTGTGCGAAGGAACACAAAATACGTATCCAGTACGTCGCAACGGCAATAGTCGTTGATCGCCGCGACTTCACCGGCCTCATACATTCCCTGGACCTGAGAGCCATCAACGCCGGATTTCCCCGGCTTGCCGATCATATTGGCCAGCAGGTTCAGCCCGCCGCTGATCCGGAACGCTCCGAAATTTGAAAGCAGGTCGAGCAGATCCAGATGCGACTGCGAGTTATACCGATTGCGGGACTGTTCATAGGTGCGGGCTTCGACGTTGAACCACGCCGGGACGGTGTATCCGTAGCGATAGGCAGCCAGTTCCAGCACCGGGATATCGTAGGTGCGGCCGTTAAAGCTGACCAGTGTCGGCCGACCGTACGCGCTCCACCCCTGCCAGAAGTGGCGTGTAATGACATGCGGACGAAAATTCGGAGCGTCCAGCACGGCGACATCCAGCAACCGATAGTCCGCATCCACCTTCGCCACCGCCACAGAAATCGGCAGCACGAACGTCACCGGCAGGACATCTCTTCCCGTTTCTTCCATCAATTGTGCGCGGTACCGGGTAAGTGCCTCGGCCGGACTGAGATTTTCCTTCGGGTAGCGAATCTTGGAAACGAGATCTCCGTCAGCGATGGTTTCGATGTCAAAAATGAAATAGCTTACGTGCTGCTTGCTCTCACTTGTTGACATTCAGAAATTTCCTTCACGAAGTGCGACGGCTTGTTGTCTCGTGATGTCGTCCTCAAGAAGGCATCACGGTTGTGCAACTTGGGCGAAATCGAATGCCACACGATATCCCACCGACTCAAATCCCGAAATCCAATCCTCACCTTTTGAGAACTGACGTGTCCGAACAGAATCCTTCCCCCATCACACTCGATCAATTTCTCAAGCAGTCCGGCATCGTTGTGACCGGGGGTCAGGCAAAAATTCTGATTCAGACGGGTGAAGTCCGTCTGAATGGAGTCGTTGAAACGCGAAGAGGGAAAAAGCTATCGCCCGGAGACATCGTCGAGATCGGGGATGAGCGACTGATCGTTTCGTGATCGATCCCAAATCCAACGCGACGATTCCCACCTCAGCCGATTCCGAAATGGCTGAACAGACCAGCACATCCTTTGCGGGACAGCACAGACCGCGCAGAGAATTGCTGTAACGGACTCCCACGTCGGCAACTCCCCCCATTTCAGGCTTGTTCCGAGGGCCGCTGACACCAGGGCTCCTCGCCTACTTCTCGCGCCAGAACCCTCCTCCTCTCTCTTCCCTTCAGTAGCCTCAACAGCAAACTCAGAGGGACGTGCATCACCCGGGACGTGACCCCAACGAACATTTCGATGCGTCGGGATCGCATGATTTCATCGGTAGCAAGAGTGCAAATTTTCTTAGCAGCAAGAACGTCAGGGCCATTGAACCTCCCGTCCTGCGACAGGAATTTCCGCTGTTTCTTTGCTGCTTTTCAGCAACATTGGCGTTCATTAGGCGAGAAACAGTCGATTGGAACGCCGGTTGCTTAATGCTGTTTTTATTATGATCGCACTCAACGACTACACTACCGATGTTGCTCCTTTGTCTTCGCGACACCCTTCACTGCATGTGATTGGTGGAGATGCGACGACCAGGGGCTATGTTCTTAATCAACTGTCACGCGTGGGCCTGGTCGCCCAGGAAGCCGCCACGCCTGCAGCATTGCTGGTGCACGAATCAGAGCAAGAGCTGCATCGTCGGCGGGTTTACTGGGCCGCCGTTGAGCAACGGGTTGCAAAGCTCACGACGAAAGACCGCGAGGTTCTCGATCTGTTGATGGAGTGCCTGCCGAACAAGGTTCTGGCAATGCGTCTTGGCATTACCGAACGGGCTGTCGAAATGCGGCGAGCTTCGCTGATGAAGAAGCTGGAAGTCCGCTCGCTGACAGAACTTGTTCGCCTGGTCACTCGATTCGCCATCGTACAGCAGTACGGGATTTTGCTCTCGATCTATTAATTCCTGCGGCATGGGGTCGGATCACTTCAGAAATGGGGTGACGTTCGGTTAATGTCGAGGGATGAGAGACCACTTGAACCCTCAGCGATTTCGGGTGCCGCGTGAGAACAACTCACTGCTGAGTATCCCCGATTTAGACGAAGCCGATCGCCTCGTCGACGAGAATCGCCGCCTCTTCAGTGAGACGCGAACGACACTGAACGGCCGCCCGTTAACTGAACTACGGGCGGCTGCCCGACGTGAAGCCGTCGCACAGGGACTCGACTACACCCAGTCCCTGCTGCAGCGAGAAATTCCTGCCCCGCCCTTCGAGTCCTGTGTGGTCAGTGGCCACCAGCCAGAGCTATTCCACGTGGGAGTGTGGGCCAAGAACTTTGCACTGGCCGGGATTGCGCGACGCAACCAGGCAACCGCAATTAATCTGGTCATCGACAATGACACCCTCAACTCCACGACGTTGAGAATCCCCACTGGAGATCGCGCGAAACTCTCCATCGACCGTTTGCCGTTCGATACTCCACGGCCCACTCTTCCCTGGGAAGAGGCAACGGTGCTGGACGCTGACCTGTATCGCGAGTTCGGTCCGCTTGTCGACAAGCAACTCCGCGCCAACTGGGGCTTTCGGCCGTTGATCGGGTCTGCGTGGGACGCCGCTGTCCGTTCGCTATCGGTCTCTCAGCGACTTTGCGACGGATTGACCGCCTTGCGAGCCCATGTAGAGCGGGACTGGGGACTGCAGAATCTTGAACTCCCCATGTCGCGACTTTGCCAGACAGATTCGTTCCTGTGGTTCTTCGCGCACCTGCTGACCCGACTGCCGGAACTGCACCAGGCTTACAACGAAGTCGTGGGAGACTATCGTCGCGCCCATCGACTGCGGAATCTCATGCAGCCGATCCCCGATCTCGAATCGACTGACGGCTGGCTCGAAGCCCCGTTCTGGATCTGGCGTGCAGGGGAAACGCAACGAGGCCGATTGTTCGCTCGTCGTATCGGCGCTGAATGTGAGCTGAGACACCAGAACGAAGTCGTGGCCCAATTCCCTGTTTCCGACAACGAATCGCTTCAGGAAGCGGTGGAACTGCTGAAGACGCTCCCCGCGCGCGGAATTCGCATCCGGACGCGTGCCCTGACGACGACCTTATTCTCGCGCATGTGCCTGGCAGATTTGTTCGTTCACGGAATCGGCGGCGCCAAGTACGATGCCATGACAGACCAACTTTGCGCCCGACTGTTTGGCATGGTCGCCCCGGAGTTCCTGACGGTTTCTGCCACGCTCTACCTGCCTCTCGGTGAGCCATTTCCAGCAACCCAGTCAGACTTGATCGACATCAATCACCGGCTGAGGGACTTGAACTACAATCCAGACCGGCATCTCGAACACTCTGCCCAGGTCGACCCTTTGATTGCCGAGAAAACGGTAATCCTGGAGGAAGCCCGGCGTCTGCGCGAGCAGAACCAGCTACGGGGGCATCTCACACCCGCGCAGCACCAGCGATTAGCAGAAATCCGGTCACAGCTACTGCTTCAGGCAGAGCAAGCCCGGGCTGCATACGACGAGACACGGGCGAAACTCCGCTCACAACTCGCCACGAACGCACTCGTCCGAAATCGCGAATATGCCTTCGTCCTGTCACCCGAAGATCAGCTACGCCAGTTCCTGATTCCCCTGGCGACCCGATAAGCAGAAATCCGCCCCCTCGGGGAGGGCTGGGGAAGGGAATCAGCGGCGCATTGTGAGACGAACTGCCGGACCAATGAGCCGTATCAAAAACCGTTACGGCAGCGTCACATTGGAATGGCGCATGCGATGACCGACCTGATCGAGCAGGGCCAGTTTTCCACCGTAGGTTCGCCGAAGGTTTTCTGTGGTAAAGGCCTGTTCCACGGGGCCGCTCGCCACCAGCCGCATATTCAGCAGCAAGACTTCATCAAAGTACTCTGCGACGGTTTGAAGGTCATGGTGCACCACGAGAGCCGTCTTCCCCGCCGATCGCAGTTCTCGCAACAGTTCCACAATGGCCCGTTCGGTCGCCGCATCGACCCCCGCAAACGGTTCGTCCATCAGGTACAAATCGGCATTCTGGACGAGGGCCCGCGCCAGAAACACACGCTGCTGCTGACCGCCGGACAGTTCGCTGATCTGTCGCCCCGCGAACTCAGCCAGCCCGACTCGCTCTAACGCAGCGAGTGCCTGCTGCCGAAACGCCTTGCTCACGGGACGAAACCACCCGATCTGACGATACAGTCCCATCACGACCACATCGAGGGCATTCACCGGGAAGTCCCAGTCGACGCTTGTCCGTTGCGGCACATACCCGATGCGCCCCCGCTGTTGCTGGTAGGTCTTTCCGAAGAAGCGCACTTCCCCGTCCGTTCGCGGAATCAGTTCGAGAACCGCCTTAATCAAGGTGCTTTTGCCGGCACCATTGGGTCCTACAATGGCCACCAGCTTCCCGGGAGGAGCGTCGTAGTCAATATCCCATAAGACCGGCCGCCCCTGATAGGCAACGGTCATATCATGGATCGAGAGTGGCGATGTCGTCGGATGAATGGCAGACATGGGAACTTCAAATGGAGGGAATACTTTTACTCTAGCGGACAGATACCCCGACGTGGGAACAGGGAAAAACAAGAGACAAAAGAGACCGACAGACGTCCAGATCCCCTGCGGCAGGCAACGAGCAGAGAAAAAAGCAGGACAGCCAGCAGGCCCGGTGTAATTGCTCCGGGAAGGACCAGCCACATCCCGCCCCCTCGTTTCGCGTCGTCGGACTCAGGGGCCAGCCGCCCATTCAGCCCTGTCTCGGGAGCCGTCCCACCCAGTGCTCGCGCGATCCGGGTCGCATTATGGTCGATCATCCCAATGTACGTTCCCTCATACGTCCCTTCTGCCCCCATCGCGTCAGAGAAGAGTTCCGCCCCGATCCGGACAGCGACGTTTCGGGACTGCGTCCCTTCGATGACGGCTCGAATGTTTTTCTCGTTGACGCTGCTTTCCACGAAGATCGCCGGGATCTTTCGTTCCGCCAGGAAATCGACGAGCCGATTCACATCATGCACTCCCGCCTCGGATTCCGTCGTGACTCCTTGCACTGAACGGACTTCAATTCCGTAAGCACGACCGAAATAGCCGAATGCATCATGCGCCGTTACCAGCACTCGCTGTGATTCCGGGATCGAAGCCACCACCTCCCGAACGTAGCGATCGAGCTTTTCCAACTCGGCCTGATAGTTTCTGGCGTTCTGTTGAAACTCGTCTGCGTGAGCAGGATCGCGTTTCGACAGGGTCTCGACAATCACATCGATGCACTGGCTCCACGCGGTCACATCCATCCAGACATGGGGATCAAAATGCCCCTCGAATTCGGGGGGGGATCGCAAGTAACTTTTGTCGAGCGACGAAGTGATCGCCACCACAGGCCGGTTTGCCCGATCCACCTGCTGCAAGGCGTCCTGCATCCGCCCTTCGAGCAACAGGCCTGAGTAAAAGACGACGTCCGCTTCCTGTAGCTGCTTGACGTCACGGCGCGTGGCCCGGAACAGATGAGGATCGACCCCGGATCCGATGAGCTTCACTACCTCGGCGTGCGAACCCGCAACTTGTTGCGCCAGATCAGCGACCATTCCGGTGGTGGCCACAATCTTGATGCGCTGGCCCTGCGGAGCAGTCTGCGTCGAAGCTCCATTACACCCCGAGCAAATCAGAAGTCCCAGGCAAGCAAGCGTCTTCAATGGCAAACGAACAAACAGAGACAAAGTGAATCTTCTCCCCCGATGGCTGTTTACCCTGATGCGATGCGTATGCAAATCCCGTAATCCAGATTTCCCAACAGAATCAGAGGTCACTTCGCGAGTTCGGCGAACAACCCCTTACAGCGTGCCTGTGAGCTGCCATCCGTTCCAACTTCCAAGCCGAAGGATCTTACTCTGAGGAAGCTGGAAAGTGAAGTTTTGACACCTCAAAACACAGCCGTAAACAGAAGGCGTAATACGGATCCAGTCGTTTCAACCTGCGGCAGTCGCGTCCTGCGTCACATGCCACCGCGCCCCATTCGCACACACCAATCGCTTAGAACCGTTGCGGCAATAGGACTGCGCACCCGCCTGTCGGTCGGAACCGACGGACGCCCGCGACCAGTATCAGTGATGCTTGGAGACGCGGCGGGGGGGCTTGGTTCGGTACTGCCGAATGGCTTCCAGCGCCTTCGTGAAATCGTCCGGCAGCGGCGCTTCAAACTCCATCCGCTTCCCTGTGACCGGATGATCGAACCCCAGCTTCAGCGCGTGCAGCGCCTGACGGCTGATCAGCACTTCATCCTCGGCTTCCGGCAATTCTTCCACCAGATCAGAACGCTTCAGCGAGGCGTGACCTTCATAAAGTCGATCGGCGACGATCGGGTTCCCCAGATGGTGCATATGCACGCGTAACTGGTGAGTTCGCCCCGTCTGCGGACAAAGGCGGACGAAAGTAAAACCCTGGAACCGCTCCAGCACTTCGTAGAACGTCGCGGCATGACGCGAATTGCCTCCCTCAGGGCAAACCATCATTCGTTCACGGTTGCGATTGCTGACGCGTACGTGCGTTTCGATGTAGTCACGATCAAACGCGATCTCACCCCAGGTGATCGCGCGATACTCTTTCTCAACGGTCCGTTCTTCGAACTGCCGACTGAGATGGTGATGGACCGTATTGTCCTTAGCGACCACCAGCACACCGCTCGTGTCACGATCGAGACGATGCACGATCCCGGCTCGCAGTTTACCCGCCACATCGCTCAGCTTGTCAAAATGAAACTGCAGCGCTCCGGCCAGCGTACCGAGATAGTGCCCTCGACCGGGGTGAACGATCATATTGGCTGATTTATTGATCACGATCAGCGAATCGTCGTCATACAGGATATCGAGAGGAATATCTTCGGCAGGAAGAGTTCGATCAGGAATCTGCGGCAGGTGGAACTCGACGCAGTCGTTGACGCGCAGTCGGCGGGCCCCCTTCACAGGCAGTCCGTTGATCAGGACACCGTTGTCCTCGAGCACGCGTTGAAACGCTGCACGGCTGAAATTCGAGTAGACTCGTGCCAGATAATGATCGACGCGCCAGCCATGAGCCCGCGCTTCGACAATCAACTTGATCGGGGCCCCGGGAATCTCGACAGGAACGTCTTCGTTGTGATCCAGTTCCTGCTCGGCTTCGAACTCGTTGTCGCTCATGATGCAAATCAGGGTCAGGGCTCTCTACAATTCTGCCTGGCAAGACCGGTCCGGAGATCCGATTGGCTCCATGCCGATCGCGAAATTCAAACGCCTGACCCAGACTGTTGCAGACCCGAACTCACTCTTTCTCGGTTGGCTTCTCTTCTTCAGAAGAAGGTGCGGGATCGGTCGGCGTTTCGTCGGTCTTTTCAGGTGCGGCAGGTGCATCGGGAACCGCTGGCGTTTCGGGCGCGGCGGGCGTCTCAGCAGCCTTTTCCTCGGTCGTGGCTTCGGTCTTTTCACTCGCGGCTTCCGGAGTGATTACGGGATCTGCGGCCGCGTCTTTGAACAGGTCTTTATCTTTGCTGAGACCTTTGAAAATCGCCCCCGAATCGTCCGACCCCCTGATCAGGAAGTCGTCAGGCTCTGCGGTTGACGATTCACTGCCCGACTTTTCATTCTTGAAATCGCGAGGACGTGCGTCGGGTGGTTTGGGATTTTCGCGACTGAACCACGTGTAG
>NZ_DASWWZ010000101.1:0-4250 GCF_036405755.1 Schlesneria sp. | reverse complement strand
CCTTGAAAATCGATTCGGGGAACTCCTGAACCAGCTTTTCGTAGGCTTCGACCGCCTTGGAGGTATTGCCGTCGGAAGCGGCTTCCAGACAAATGGCATAGCCCCACAATGCCCGTTCACGAATCGTCGGAGCGACGCCGTTCTGCTGCAGCAGTGACTCGAAGCCTTCCCGGGCTGACTTCAGGTCAACAAGAGCGATTTCACGGTTCGTAAACATCAAAGGGAGAGCGGTCTTCAGGTTTGTCTCGGCAACAAACAGCTCTGCCCACTGGCCCGGTGGCTTCCCCTTGAACTTATCAACAACGTCGCCAAATTCTTCCAGGTTCTGAGCCGAATCCAATAAGGTCCAGCCGGTCGCAGCCTCGGAATCATTCGTCCGCGTCCACCAGAAGATTCCACCCGCCAGCAGCGCGAGTAGAGCGATGCCACCAATGACCGTTCCGATATGACGCTCAAGAACTCCGACGGTTCGCGTGGTCACAACGCCGAGATCGTTCGTCAGAAGTTGATGTCGTTCTTCGCTTTTCATGCTGGAATTTCATTCAATTTGGCGGGCAATCTTGATCGCAAGGAATCGAGTGTAGGTCGACCTCGAAAGAGCGTCAAGGAAGGTATCCGATCAGCAAGTGCAGACGACGACGCCACAAACGCCGTTTTTACCTGGAAAGGAAACGTCCGGTCTGTCACGCGTTGCGATGGGCTAACACCTCCTGTGCGCTTGGATAGGATGAACGAAACTCGCTCTTCTGCCAAGTTCAAACAGCCGTCAAAACGCCAAATCATCGAGCACGGACAGAGACGGATCACGCTTTCCGCGAGGTTTTGAGTCCCTCACCGGGACAAGCCCAACGAACTCACTTCGCCCGGGCGAAATTTCCCGCGACTGCGGCAGTCGACCCAGGGACAAGACCCGGGACAAGAAGTCGCTTCGGATTCATCTCTACCTTTTTAAGTGTATTCAGATCATAAATGTGGGAAGTCGGTCCGCACGATTAACCCACCTTTTGAGACCCACCTGTTCGAAAGCAAACCTGAATGCTCATCTTTGACGCTCACCTGGACATGGCCTGGAATGCACTGGAGTGGAACCGTGATCTGATGCTTCCCGTGGCGAAGATCCGCGAGTTTGAGCAGCACTTCGACAAGATCATCCCGGGCCCCTGTACCGTTTCCTGGGACGAGCTTCGCCGGGGTCGTGTCGGGCTGATGATCGCCACCCTGCTTCCCCGGTTTCACCGAAAAGACAAGCCACTCACCTTCCCCCAGTCGCGAGAAGCCGCCTACGGAATGTCGATGGGCCAGCTCGCCTACTACCGGGCCATGGTGGAACGGGGCGTTCTGCGGGAAATCTCTGATAAAGCAGCTCTCGACGCGCACGTCGCAGAATGGAATTCACTTCGCGCCGGCACCCCTGCAGTGGGACAACCGCCGCTCGGATTCATCCTCAGCATGGAGGGCAGCCCCCCCATCCTGTATCCAGAACAGATTGAACACTGGTACAAGGCAGGACTTCGCCTTTTGGGCCCCGCCCACTATGGACCCAGCCCCTACTGTTTTGGAACTGGCAGCCAGGGGGGCTTTAACGAAGACGGCAAGAAGCTGCTGCGTGAAATGGACCGCGTGGGGATGCTGCTCGACGTGACTCACCTCGCCGACGAGTCCTTCTGGGATGCAATGGAGATCTATCAGGGGCCCTGCATCGCCAGCCACCACAACTGCCGGTCGCTGGTTCCCGCCGATCGCCAACTGACCGATGAGCAGATCCAGGAACTGATTCGCAGAGGTTCTGTGATCGGTGCCGCGTTTGATAACTGGATGCTCAAACCGGGTTGGGTCATTGGAGTCTCAGACCCAGCAACCGTGAAGCTGGATGACGTCATCAACCATATCGACCACATCTGTCAATTGGCCGGTAACGCCAACCATTGCGGCATGGGCACCGACCTGGACGGCGGCTTCGGTAAAGAGCAGTCCCCGTCTGACCTGGACACGATCGCCGACCTGGGACGCGTGGGAGAACTGCTCTCCAAGCGGGGCTATTCTTCCGATGACGTTGAACGGATTATGTGGCGGAACTTCGTGGAATTCTTCCAGCGGGCATGGGCTTGATCCACTCCCCGGCTTGAACCTGAAGAGGGGAACCAATCATGGTTCCCCCTTCTCTCTGTTCACGGAAACCATTCGTTTCCCACGGGAACCCGGAACGCTTCGATCCGCCCCTTCACCGCGAATCGACATTTTCGTGGATTGGTGTATAACCCTTCCCTGGCGAGTTGGCCGAACCGGGAACCCCTTGCAACCGTAACCTTGCGGGCAAACGGGTTTTCCGTTCCGCAGAGCGCTGACGGGGTATGAGGATCGATCTCTCAGGCTTCGGGTTCCCCGCGGAAAACGAGCCTTTACTTGCTCCGTCAGGCCGCCCACGCCATCATCAGCCCTTCGCAGCCTCTGGAAACGACGTCTTTTGTTACTCATACCTGGATGATTTAAGGATTCCCATATGCAGCGTTCTGTCTTCTTGAAACTCAGCGTGATGATGTTTCTCCAGTTTTTCATCTGGGGAGCATGGTTACCGTCGAGCTTCGGATTCTTCGGTGACGGGGCGCTTGGCTTCGACGCGTGGCAGCAATTCGGCCTCAATATCGCCTTCCCGATTTCGGCGATCATCGGCATGTTCTTCGGAAATCAGTTCGTCGACCGAAACTTCGCTGCGGAAAAGTTTCTCGCCGTCAGCCATTTCATCGGTGGAACGGCCATGCTGGTCTTCGGTTACATGGCGTGGAAACACTTCCAGGGAGAGCCCGCGGCAGCACCGAACTACTGGATCTACTTTGCCTGTATGGCGATCCACTGCTTCTTCTATGTCCCGACGATCTCGGTGACCAACGCGATTGCGTTCTCGAACATCACCGATCCGCAGAAAGATTTCGGCCCCGTTCGCTTGTGGGGGACGATTGGCTGGATCGCGGCAAGCTGGCCATTCATTTTCATCCTGGCAGACTGGTCCAAGATTCCTGCTTTAAGTGAAGTCGGATTCGTAACCTGGCTTGGGAAGGCGCTGGGAACGCCACTCACAGGACAGCCACTGAACCAGGGCAAAAGCTGGGCATTCATTACCGCCGGAATTGCCTCGCTAATACTTGCCGCATTCAGCCTGACACTGCCTCACACCCCACCCAAGCCCTCAACCGACGAGAAAAAATCCCTGGCCTGGCTGGAAGCGATGCGGTTGCTCAAGCACCCATTCCTGCTGGTGCTGTTCGTCGTCACCTTCATCGATGCCACCGTGCACGACGGCTTCTTCTTCTTCGCATTTACGTACCTCGAAAAAGTGGGCGTCCCTTCCAACTGGATTCAGCCCGCCATGAGCGTTGGTCAAATTGCGGAAATCGGGACGATGGCCGTCCTTGGCTATGTCCTGAAGAGCCTCGGCTGGCGCTGGACCATGATTATTGGTGTTCTCGGCCATACCGTGCGATTCGGTGTCTGGGCTCTGGCACCGGACCCCTACTTTGCCGTTGCGGTCAACGTCCTGCACGGCGTCTGCTACGCCTTCTTCTTTGCCACGCTCTACATTCTGGTCGACGAAGTCTTTCCGAAAGACGCCCGAACCAGTGCACAGGGGTTGTTCAACTTCCTGATTCTGGGACTCGGCCCCATCACAGCACGTTATCTCTGGCCGGAACTCCAAGAGGCCTACACCGTCGACAATGGGGTTCAATACCGCCAGTTGCTGCTGTATCCAGCCGGTGCGGGCTTGCTCGCTGCAATCCTGCTGCTGCTGTTCTTCCACCCGCCGAAGACCGGCACTGAAAAAGCAGAGCCCGCCAGCGCCTGATCGGCCTGACGATGAAAACCGAGCGACCACGGACATCCTTGCCCGTGGTCGTTTTTGTTTCCGACGTACTTGTTTCGGACGTTCGTAGACCAGACCCCGCCAACAGGAGACCGACGCTCCGCAACGACACATCACCACCCGTAGCGGCGAGACTTCTCGGCTTTCACAGACCTGATCAGCTTGATTTTTGTAGTGAGAAATTCTGGTGGAACCACCAGCTCTTTGAATTGCTCTGCAGCCCGCAACGAGACTGCTTCGAGAGGACGGACGGTAGTAATCGCTATTCAAGTTGCCGGTGAACAGGGCTCGCCTGCAGAATGACTTGCGACATTCTGAGGCGAGCCAATTAACGATATGGGACTCACCGGCTCGACGTTACACAGGTGTTACAGACTTTCAGTCGTTGCGGCTT
>NZ_DASWWZ010000100.1:0-8044 GCF_036405755.1 Schlesneria sp. | reverse complement strand
CCGATCCTGAGAACGTCTCCCTCTCGAAGCAGGGTCGGCCCTTTGATTGGCGCGTCGTTAACAAGCGTTCCGTTCTGACTTCCCAGATCTGTCACCAGAATTCCTTCAGGTGTATTTTTCAGGACGCAGTGTTTGCGGCTGACGAGTGCAGAACCGATACGCAAGTCGCAGTCGTCGTCCCGTCCCACCACCATTTGCTTGGAAGGCAGGACAAGGCGCTTCCCCTGGAGCTTGCCCGACTGAATGACGAGTTCTGACATTCTTCTCAACCTCTCTCAGATATCGAGGGCGATTCAGCACCTCGAGCATTGGCAGGCAATCGACAGCAGGGGCCTTGGCGAAATTTAATTCTGGTACCGTTGTCGGTTCGCTAAATTGTGGCATCCCGTGTTTCGCCCCTTCTGGAGGGAATTCAAACGAAAATCGTTGCCACAGTGACTGACAAGCAGAATCGAATCAGCCCCCTTTGTGTCTTGAAGCCCGAATTTTGTCCAGATGGCTTTTAAAACCGGGGGGCCGACTGTGGTAAGCACGTAAGATTCAATTGGATTTAACAGGTCGTTGTGCGATCCGGCCCGAGGACCCATGTGACGCGATATTCGCACATTGTTCGACATCAGAATGATGACAAGACATCGATCATCAGAAGGTTGTACGCGGACAACGAGCTTAATGCTCACCTCGGCAGTGAACCTTAACTCGAAAGATGGAGATATCGACTTTCGCGGGTTTAATGACGACTCCGTCCGGGTTTCTTCTATCACCGGGGCACCAGCGAGGTCGTGAAGTTCCGAGAACTGATTCATCGCTATTGCATCGCAACGATCGGCTTCATCAATCAAGACAGGATTGATTGCGACATCGAGGTTCGGCAACTGAGACCAGCGATCAGAAATCACGTTTTCACTCGTCAGTTTTCCAGGCCTGCATCGAGAACGAAGCGAAGGGAGGTGGCTTGGCCTTAACGGTAGTCTATCACGTACTTCGAGATTCCATTGCGGAATCGGCGACGCTGAGTTGTCTTCCTGATTCCAGTATTCCGTCGCTCATCAGGGATGACAAGCTGACTTGATAAGTGAACATCAATCAACTGATAGCCCAAATCTTCTTATAACGCAACGTCGTGCTCTCCGTGATCACGTTCCTTCGGCGATGCGAACAGAGTGAATCAAAGTCCAGTCACGGCCGTACTACTCATTCTGAAAAGTCGCACCATCAGTTTCGGAATAGAAATCTGCCGGCGACCTGGGACGATACTCGGGGAGGATGCGAGCACAGTTAATCTTTCGCCCGCAACCCCGTCGCTCGCGCGACACCTTTCAACATTTCGTGTTTTCTTCGACCGGCTTTTACGAAGCCACACGAAGGACCGCTCCCCCCGGGCACAGCAGATCCATTTGCGACAGGCCCCTTCTTTAGACGTCCCCTCGTCAGTCAGCGTTTCGTCACGTTGCGCGCTGAGACAGATTGGTGACACTTGCGTACGATTCCAGAAAGTCACACCGTTCTGAATCGTGGGGTCTAGCATGCGAGAAATCATTCGGCCAACGATCCTGATGTGCCCACCCGACTACTACGGGATTGAGTACGAGATCAATCCATGGATGAATCGAGACACGCCCAGCGACTCAGCCCGCTCCATGCAGCAGTGGCAGACGTTGCACGATCTGCTGCGCGAACTCAACGTGAAGATCTGTCTGATGGATCCAGTCAAGGGCCTTCCCGACCTGGTTTTTACCGCGAATGCGGGTCTGGTCTGGAAGAACAAGATATTCCTTGCAACCTTTCGACATCCCGCACGTCAGGGCGAAACACCGATCGACAACGCCTGGTTCACCGCGAATGGATTCGAGACCATCACGTTGCCGGTTGGGCTGAACTTTGAAGGAGCAGGCGACGCTCTTTTCTGCGGAGACACGTTGTACGGCGGATACCTTGTTCGCAGTGATGCTTCTTCCATCCAGTGGCTGGGATCGGAACTGAATTGCCGCGCCATCCCGCTGCAACTGGTCGATGATCGCTTCTATCATCTCGATACCTGCTTTTGTCCTCTCGATGCGACATCTGCGATTTACTTTCCTCACGCATTCGATGACTACGCCCGCCGTGCACTTCAGCAGATCCCACTCCTGATTGAAGTCAACGAAAAGGAAGCCGCGAGGTTCGCCTGTAATGCCGTCGTCGTTGGAAGGCATGTCGTTCTGAATGAGGGTTGCCCTCAGTTGGAGGCCAGCCTGTCAAAGCACGGCTTCATTCCCCATAGCACACCGCTGGACGAGTTTCTCAAAGCGGGTGGAAGCGCAAAATGTTTGACACTGCGACTGGATGGGGAAGAGGCCGCGACCTGGTCCTGACGTATGCGTCGCCCGGCAAAGCGATTCCGTACTTACGGGGCGTCTTTCATCTGGCGCAGTCCGTCGAGTGCTCGCTCACGCGCAACGCCATGATCGATGATTGGTTTCGGATAGTCCTTTCCCAGAACAACATTGGCCCTTGCGAGAATTCCAGCAGGAGCCGTCCACGGGGCATGCAGCCAGGGAAGTGGAAGGTCTTTCAGTTCTGGTATCCAGCGACGGAGATAGGATCCTTGAGGATCAAATTTTTCCGACTGCAGTTGTGGATTAAGAATTCGAAAGTACGGAGCCGCGTCGGCCCCACAGCCCGCAATCCATTGCCACCCCAGTGTGTTATTGGCGAGGTCTGCATCAACCAGAGTGTCATAGAACCACGCGGCACCGTACTTCCACGAGATCATCAAGTCCTTAACAAGAAAAGAACCGACAATCATCCGCACCCGGTTGTGCATCCACCCGGTCGCCCACAATTCGCGCATTCCGGCATCCACTATCGGGTAGCCAGTTTCTCCCTTTTGCCAGGCAACCAGACCCGAAGGATCCGCTCGCCACGGGAATCTCTCGAAATCCGCCCGTAGCGGCCGTTCCACCGTCGACGGAAAGTGATAGATCAAATTGTGTGCAAATTCGCGCCAGCCCACTTCTTTAAGAAACGTGTCAGGCCCTGCCGTTTCTGTTGCGCTGGCAACACTCTTGCCCGACATTGTTTCGATCAGTTTTGAAGTCTGGTGCCAGACCGTGCGTGGACTGATCTCGCCGAAATGCAGGTACGGAGAAAGTCGTGAAGTACCGCGTGTCGCTGGAAAGTCTCGTTGTGTGTCGTATTCAAACGCGGCCGACTTCAGAAATCGATCCAGCACATCTGCGGCGGAATTTTGTGGTGTCTCCCAGAACTGATGAAAACCGTCGTCCCAGCGAATCGTGGGAAGTAGCTTGAGGTCGTCGACCGTCAACGAATTGGGCCATTGATCTGGCGGCCGAATCTGCTCGGGAGCGGGAAGTGGTTCGTCGGGGGGCGAAGCCTTGAGACATGCCTTCCAGAAGGGGGTGAAGACCTGATACGGACGACCCTCTTTGGTTTGAATGTCCCACGGTTCAAAGAGAAGATTGCCGCCGAAGCTCTCGGCCTCAATTCCGCGAGAATTGAGCTCACGCTTCGTGATTTCGTCTCGCTTGCGTAACGCCGGTTCGTAGCCCCGAGTCCAGTAGACGGCAACCGCGTCCAACTCGTCAACCAGTTCCAGCAGTATGGCCAACGGTTCCCCGGTTCGAAGGATCAAGCGGGAACCGCGAGATTGTAACTCGCGACTCAATCGCATCAGCGAATGATGCAACCACCAGCGACTTGCGGCACCTGGAGCGGTTTCATCGTTAACGGGACATGAATGGATGTAAAGCGGGACGACCGGTTCACCTCGCTCGATGGCCGACTGCAAGGCGGGATGATCTTCAATCCGTAGATCGCGTTGAAACCAGACGATATGGGGACGATTCACGACTCTGTTTCTAACCCCGCGTTTGTTGCCCCCGCACGCCGCATAGATCTGGCCAGATTCTCGAGTTGTTGGAGCGACTCACAGACCTGACACGACAATCCCGCGAGTCTCCGACGCAAATCTTCGTCGACCGCTCTACCACCCACCAGGAAAGCAACGCCATTTGCTTCGGCGATTTGCGACAATGATTCCACCTGCTTGACGAATCGATCAATATCAGAGATGCGAGTTGCGGTGAGCCAGAACAGTCGCGGCTTCATGTCACTGAGCGCATTCACCATGGAGTCAAAGGGAATTGACGTACCCAGCGAGGTGGCATTCCAGAGGCAGTCGCGCAGAACCAGTTCCGCCATTGCGTTCGGAAGGCTGTTGGTATCGTCTTCCAAAGTTCCACCGCAGGCATCCCATTCCTTGTCGGGCGCCTTCAGGGTCGATCGGAGATTGAACAAGACTCTTTGAAGGAACTCACAACTTCGACGTTCCTGGTAGACTTCGATTGACGACGACGCCCATCGTTCACGAATCTCGCGGAAAGCAGGGATCATCAGCCGGTCGCAAATTGTGCTGATGGAATGCCGGGCCAAATAAAGATCATAAACGACTTGCCAGACGGATTCTTCATTTCCTTTGATCAAGGCATCTACAAGGATTCTAACCCCTCGCTCCAGCCCAATCTCGGAACGCTGCGATCGGGTTGGCAACCCGAGAGCGCCGGGCACGACAATCACGTGTTCGCGTTCTTTGACGAACCTCAACACGTCACTCAGAGGCAATTTGCGATGCCCGCCGAGCGTACGCACGAAGTGAATTGCACCCTGGTCACAGTACCTTTTGATCGACGATTCGCTGAGTCCGATCGCTCTTGCCACTTGCTTTGGGGAAAGTAAATCATTCATTTCTTTTTCCCTGGCACGATTTCGTTTTGTTTTTAGACAGCTCACCGTCGCGTCCGCAACGATTACGATACAGTCTCCATCTCAAGGCCCGCCGGCTGATGATCGCCGTCGCATGTTACAAATCCATTTCATGAAGTAATACGCACTTTGGGTCCAAAACTCCATACATGAATGTCGTTTTTTTCGCCATGAAAGCGTCCAAGAACTCAATTCGCGCCGATTTGAAGCAGCGCCACCGATAAAAAGCAAAAAACGATTTGATAATGCACAGCGAAAAAATTCACCGTCTGTGTCAAATCGCGCGTCAGGATTTCGAGAAGCCAGGTACGGGAACAGAATAGCTGCGACGGCTAATTCTTCAGAAGTGTCCCGCCCAGAACAATGATTGAGATCGAAAAATAGATTAACAATCCCGTCACGTCGACGAACGTGGCGACAAAGGGCGCAGAGGAAGTCGCAGGATCAAGCCCGAGGCGTTTGAGAGCGAACGGCAACATCGAACCGATCAGTGACCCCCATAGCACGATCGCCACCAGGGACAGACTGACTGCCATTCCGACCAGCGCCCAATGTTCGCCATAGACATCGGAAAATAGACTCCATGTCGCAATTCGTAAGAAGCCAATCGATCCCAGCAACAATCCCAAAATTGATCCCGAGATGACCTCACGGCGAAAGACTTTCATCCAGTCGACAAGCCGAATCTCTCCCACAGCGAGGGCTCTCACGATCAACGTCGCGGCCTGTGAACCGGAATTTCCTCCACTGGAAATGATCAGCGGGATGAACAGCGCAAGCACCACCGCCTGGTCGAGCTGGTGTTCGAAGTATCCCATGACGGTGGCGGTTAAAAGTTCCCCGAGGAACAGAATGACGAGCCAGGTTGCTCGTTTATGCACCATCGTAAAGAGGGGCGTGCTCGCATAGGGCTCGCTCAGGGCCTCCAGTCCACCGAACTTCTGTGCGTCTTCGGTCGCCGCCTGTTCAGCGACATCCAGCACGTCGTCGATGGTGACGATCCCAACCAGTTTGTGATGTTCATCCAACACCGGAAGTGCCGTTCGATCGTACCGGCGGAAGACTTCAATTGCGGAGCGTTTCAGATCAGTCGCCTGCAGCGCAACGTAATTGGAGTCCATCAACCGCTCAATGGTGATGTGGACCGGTGCAATCAGAATCTGTCGAATTCTCAAGTCATCGATCAGGTGCATGTCATGGTCGACGACATAGACGACATTGAGAGACTCGCTGTCCTGCCCGTGACGACGGACATGCTCGAGCACGTGTTCAACGGTCCAATTCGGGCGGACCGCGACAAAATCGGGTGTCATCAATCGGCCGACACTGTCCTCTGGATAATGAAGCAGGGACCGTGCAATCGCCTGCTGCTGCGCGGAAAGTGTTTGAAGATGTTTCTCGCGGTCCGCTTCGTCAAGTTCTTCCAGCAAAGCGGTCCGGTCGTCTGCCGACATGTCATTGAACAGCGCCCCCGCGTCGGCGGGCTCAAGACTTTCCAACAGCATATGCTGTGTTGGCCGGTCGAGATATTCAAAGATCAACGTGCGCTGGGGCCCGTGTAGCAAACGAAATGCCGCCTTCTGGTCAGCGTCGCTGAGATCAGCAAACAATTCAGCAATGTCCGCCGGCTGCCACATATCCAGCGCTTCGCTCAGCGTTGTGCCATCGCGGTTTTCGATCAGCTCACGAATCTCTGGCAGCATCAACTTGCAAAGCATTTGTCTTGAATCCTCTCAGACTCGTCAGCTCGACCCGAGCATCCGTGTTCCGCTGTTCCTGCTGGTCTCTTTGCCGACTTCCCGAGATGTCATGAAAGCCAGCGTCAGACAGCGATTCCTGCGCCGATGAGCGACGGCTGGCACCCTCTACCAAGCATACGACGGAAGGCAATCACCCACCTGGAACTGGCGAGCTTCGCCCGAGAGAAACACCATACCGTTCGCAGAAACGGTGCCGCACAGGTCAGACGATCCGTGCCAGGGAACCAACCGGACACTGAGTCCCTCTTTCGTCCACGTCAGACACGCGGGATGATACGTTGGACGATCAGCCCGAGTCGAGTATGCGTGCTCGAGTTTCGCAAAGATCGGACTGGGTGTTGGAGGATCGACTCCCATCAGACGGCGAATCGCCGTCCGGACAAAGATCTCGCAGCAGACCATGCTGCTGACAGGATTGCCCGGCAAACCGAACACATAGGCAGAGTGGCTTGCCGAACTGACAGACGCTGATCGATCAACGCCGCAAAACTGACCGAACCAGAGAGGTTTACCCGGCTTCATTTCGACCTTGTGGAAGACCTGCTCCACCCCCGCTTCCGCCAGCGTTGCCGGGACCAGATCCAGTGTTCCGGCCGAGACGCCCCCCGACAGGACCAGTAGATCTGATTGCAACCCCTCTCGAATCTTCGACAGCAGGTCGTCGCGATTATCTCGAGCGATTCCCAGAGACATTGCCTCGGCCCCCGCTGCTGTAACTTGGGCCGCGAGCATGGCGACATTGGAGTTGCGAATCTGGCCGGGGCCGGGAGCGGATTCGATCGGAACGAGTTCGTCGCCTGTTGCCAGAATGGACACCTTCGGGCGTCTCCGGGCCGTGACGTGTGCGCACCCCAGTTCCGCAAGCGCCCCGATGCGGGCACCGTTCAGTGTCAGGCCGCGACTCAGAACACATGCACCTGACCGGACTGACGTCCCTCGTCGAATCAGGTTTGCACCGATAGTTGGTGGACCGCACTGCACTACAACGCGATCGCCGTCTCGCCGGGTTTCTTCAACCTTGATCACCACATCGGCTCCTTCGGGAAGAGGAGCCCCCGTCATAATCTGTGTGGCTTCACCCGGACCGACTCGCATCGATGGGACGCGCCCTGCTGTGACCGTTTCGATCACTTTCAGCGACGTGCCCACGGCGGTGACATCTGCTGCCCGGACGGCGTAGCCATCCATCAGCGATTTGTCGAAAGGGGGAGAATCCGAGTGGCTAATGACGTCCGCCCCCAGTGTCAGTCCCAGAGCCTCACTGAGAGGTACCTGGGAAACACCAAGGGGCGTAATAGTTGCGACCAGTTTCTGGAGGGCGTCGTCCACAGTCCACATATTGTCTTCTTTGCGTGGTCTATGAACTGGGCAAGGCCGGCTCGACTCGTCTACGTCAAAGCGGATTGCTTACTTTGCACGAGGCACTGGCATTCAACTCGACCGGCCAGTGGCCTAATTCATATCGGTTCACGGTATTCAGCTCAGAGGCGGCCACTCGTGCCGCCTCTACTCGATCCAGG
>NZ_DASWWZ010000099.1:0-14048 GCF_036405755.1 Schlesneria sp. | reverse complement strand
CGTTCGAAAATCCGTTGCATAAATTCCAGCACTCGCGAAGAAAGAGGAAATGATCACCTCGTCTGTCACGAATTGGAACTGTCCTCCGCGATAATGCCACCTCCACCAAATGAGAGCGCCATCATCGCGGCGATATCGTGCCCACACACCCCCTTTCCCATCGGGGCAGGTGACGACTGAGTCCTCCGTGACAAAAGCAATATTGCCGACAATAGTCCTGCTCCAAAGGAACTTCAACATCAGGGCGCCCCTCCAAGTCGGTACGCGCAGTTTCGGCGCATTCAAAGATTACTATTAATTGGGAACTGACCATGATTCCGAATCGGGTTATTGCGTTCTGTTGCTCGGAATCTTTCCCGTTCGACTCTCAAACGATTCGACAACTTCCGTAAAGTTCTCGGACCAGTTCAGGTTGACGGGCGTGTCACCATCCTGTTCGTGGTCTGCTGAAGTTGGAGTAATCAACGCCGAGTTCGCAATCGATGCTGCACTCTCGCTTTCGTCAAAAACACGCCTCGCCTGGATGACCGTTCCGAAGCAGTCGCTGCGGGTTTTGTTCTCAGGGCGCTGGTGAGTCGGTCCGAACTCCAGCAGGAAAACAAGGTACTCCGGCTTGTAGGGTGGCGGTTTCAAATGGACATTTTTTAGAGAGCTGCTTTCCTGAAGTATTCCTAATCGAAAGGCATCGAGATAGTGCTCGCGACACTGCTGCAGTGACGATGAAAGGAGTTGCTTCACGCGCGGCATGGACGGATGGCGGTCGGTCGACAAGATGACGATCGCTGCGTACGCGTTCTTGTCTGCCTGTCCCTGGCTGCCACCGTGAAGAAGATCAGTTGCGCTAAGGTAACGATTCCTGCCCAACGGCAAGAGGCCATCTTCGTATGTCATCCAAACTCTGCGAGGTTCTCGCGGTGTATCTGGCGTAAGCAGCCAGTTCACGGTGAGTCCCGTGATTCCAAGAAGCACCAGGAGAGCGAGTATCCGCACGGTTCCAAGGATCAGGAAGAGAGCAAGAATACGCATCACGCCATTCAAGTTCATCTGTGTGGTCCTAATGCATCAAACATGACGGGGTGGCCCAGATGTCCAAAGCGACCTCTGGGCCACCCCTCCGAAAATCATCACACTGATCCAGCGAAATTTGCGCGCTGGCAGCGCCATGGCAGTGCCAGCGCGATCTGTATTCCCAATACCGAATTGTTCTCCCCCCCCCCGTCATTGAAATTGAAAATCCGGTGCATCAAGAAGAAAGGTCACTAAATCAAAGTCACGGGCAATCTTCTCCTCGATCGCTTTATCTTTTGCTTGCACGAAATGAAAGTCCCCGTCAAAAAGACCAAAGCAGATTTTATCGTCCCCGCAGATTAGTAGAAACAATAGTTCGGATTTGTCTGCTAGCAGGGTTAACAATGTGCCGATCGTTGTATGTGGAAATTTAGAATTATCGAGCTCATTCTCGAACTTTAATTCGAGAGCATATATTTTTTCAGAATATCCGCCAAATCGACTAACCTGGATCTGGTCGCCACGCTTAAGGTGGGAATGCCGTAAGACACTTAGTAATAGTAATTCTGTTAATTGGGTGCCGACAGCAGAATAACGCGGAAAGGAAATCATGATAGTGATTTCATGGATACTGAAGTGGTTGAGCACCGTCGCGCGCTAGTTCTTTGCACGCCACCCTGTCTTTCTTTTGTCCATCAACTTCGTGTGTGCCGCGCCCCAAGAAATACGTCTGGGCCACCCTGCCGGCAATGTGCGGTCTAATTTGGAGGCTGTATCTCAACAATTTGAAATCCATGGGGGACATCGTCGAGAAACCGTCGTTTTACGAAGCTTGCAATAATCGCTTCTGTTTCACGGGCGAGTTCGACTTGCCTTTTCAAGAATTCACTAAAAGTGAGTCGTTCGGGGTCCGGCTCGGCATAGTTGGAAGTGCGCCAGACAAGGGCGTGAGGGTTGTTTGTTAATGGAATGTGCCAGACTCCATCGGCAAGGCAGTTGATCAAATCATAGGCTAGGAACAGGTTCGGAGAGTTTCCGAAGTTGAAATACTTGGCAAATTGCACAGCGTCATAGGCGCCAACAATTTGAGTTTCTCCTAGTAAGATTCCATTTGTTGCTTTTATGAAAGAAAGGTAAGTCGCGGGTAAGGTTGTCTCGAGTTCTTTCTTGCAAATATTCAGTTCTTCATTTGAGATAGAGTCGCTCAACTCCACGTTTCCGTATTCGCTTAGAAATAATTCAACTTCTGGAAAAGCGGAGCTGAAACGACCATGAGCACTTCTTTGGTCAGCGATGGGTGGCAGAAAACTTGTCGGCGGAGGTGGTGCCTCTGCCTCACTTACTAATTGAAGTTGATGTACATCGTTGTCGAGAGGTACGCATTCAAGACAATTGCACCATCCATCACTGAAAGAACGAAGGTTAAATAAAAGTACATTGCCCGTCTCCTCGCATAAGACAGCAATTTTTGGTGACTTGATCTCAGCGTGGAGAGTGGGATGGTGAAGGCATCCATTGCTGAATCTCCAGCGAACAATGGCCCGATTTTCTGGATGCTTTTCGCGATAGAATTGAGTGCCGCATTCCCACTGCAGTCGGAACTTTTTCAACCGAGGGTCGCTGCCGGCGAGCAAGACGCCTAACGCAAACCATTCGCTGTCGCGGAGGCAATTTCCGCGCCAGATGTCATACCGCTGACGAATACGTCCGCCGAAGTCTGTGAGTCGCCTGAATGCCTTGTGGAACATGCTTCGCTCTGCTTGGACGAACTTCTCGGGCTTGGACTGAGAGGACAGATTTTCGGAAAACTCTGATTCCGTGTGGTGGCGCGATCATGGTGCCGTTTGAGGGAGGGGGGATTGCGGTACCGTTTCATGATCGGCGGCGTCGATTTCAGTTCCGGGGTTGGTCCTTCGACTGTTTGTTCCGCAGCAGGGATTCGTGGAGACGGCCGACTTGCCACATGTAGTGGGGGCCGTAACCGGCGGTGGGTCCCCAGGTGTTGCGGGTGGCGAGGGCCAGATGCTTTCGGGCTTGTTCATCCTCTCCTTCCACGGCATGGTTCAGGCCGATGTAGAGGTGGGCATAGAAGAGACGCTTTTCCCGTTCTGTCTTGGAAATTTTTGCCGTGTTGATCTGCTCGAGAATTTCCTCCGGGGTCATCGTGCCGGCGAACAATTTGTATACGGCGGGGAACGGTTCCCGATCGTCCTTCTGGTACTTCAGCAACCCTTCTCTGGCTTTCGCCTGTCCGTGAGCGCGATGTTGTGAGAGGTACCGCCAGATCCCATTTTCTCTGTCGATCTGGTCGAACGAGTGATAACTTTCGAACTGGGCGGCGGCGTCTTCAAATTGCCCCGCGTAGAACAACGCGATCCCTCGCCGCCAGTGCGACGCTTTTTCTTTGGGTTCGAGTTCGATCATTTGATCGTAATCGGCGACTGCTTCCTTGAAACGTCCAAGGAAGAACAGCGCGTCGCCATGTTCGGAGTACCCTCGGAGGGACTGAGGGTTCCGGGCAATGGTGGCTGCCGATTCGTCCAGCAGGCTCTGAAAGTCGTTATCCAGTTCGGCCAGACGTTCCTCGGAAAGAGGATTCGTTCCGTCCCCTGCACCCGGTTCCTGTGCAAGGCTGAGGCTGGTCAGCAGAGTGATCGCGATGCAGGTCAAAATTCTGAGCATGGCAGCTTTCACAGAGTGTTCAGAAGGGGTTGATTCGGGTTGAGGCTGAGTTTTGCCGGGTATCGACGATGACTCGGAGAATGCGTGCGGCGTCTTCAGGGGAAACTGTCTTTGTCGAGAATTGTCTTCGTCGGCAATCTTTGCAAGTGGTGACGCGAGTCCGCGAAAAAATCGGGACGTTTCATATGGATTTTTGGTTTTGACAGGATTTTCAGTTCGCATTACAAACCGCTCCCGCTGCCAGACGGCCATCAGTTGGTTGTCCTTGCAGCAAGATGAAGCATGACTGCCAGCCAGGGAAGGACGGCGGAGTGAATTCAGCACCTCATGTGTTGGTGGTAGATGGGATTACGGACACAGAAGCCGTTTTAAGAGCGGTTCTGGAGCCCCGTGGCACCCATGTCGAACGAACTCGCGGTTCGTTGTTGAATCAGCGCGATGACGAAAAGTCGCCGCATGTCGTGGTGATTGATCTGGACGAAGCGACGGCGGCGGATGCTGCATCCTGCTTCGAGGAATCGCACCGGATTCTGATCGGTTCTGTCAAAACTCAGGTGGATGGACGAGACCGCTTTCTCTCGAAACCGTTTCAGTATCCGGAACTCCTGAAGACGATCGAAGATCTGCTGGCCCTGCCCCCTGCCGCTTAAAATTGTTGATCGCTCTGACGCTCAGGGGCCGCCACGGGTATTGACCACCTGTTGAAACTGCGAGACAGGCGTCTCGGGCACCAGACGTTCCTCGTGGTCCGCGGGACGATTTAACCCTCAGTCCCCTTTCACCATGAGTCCCCTGCCCCCTCCGCAGCGAACTCCTCCATTGCGGCCAGCACCTCGCTGGCAACGGGCTGTCAGGCATGGCTGTGCCCTCTCGTCGCGCACGACTCGTACGCAGGAGTTCCGTGCCGGCATACGCCGTGATCGAGATGGCGCTGGACCATACGGGTTACCGCAAGGAAGGACGTGTCAGCCAGGGACGGTCCTGATCGTCACATGCGCGGCTTAGCTGCCTGTTGAAAAGTGGGACATGCAGCTTGAGCAATGGATTTCAAGCGGACTTCGGAGCCAGCCGCCTCTTTTCCAACAGCCTGTTCGCGTCCCGGATGGCAAATCGGGGACGTGGTGGCGCTGCAGGGGCTGAGTTGGGCGGGCTGAGTTGGACGGGCTAACCCGTTCGTCGAATGGTTGAGAACTGGTTTTTTCGGATTCGTCTCACGAACTTAGTCCCTGTTTGCCGCCCTGTTCGATATGATGGGGCATGCCACTGCGAAGTGCATGGGATTCGAGGATGGTATCGAAAAAGTTGTCGATCGGGGTGCTGACGTCGTGAAGAATGCCTCGTTGCTCGTGGTTCAGGGCGTCGAACAAGGCGCTCGCTTCGAGTTGGGAGACCGCCCGCTGGCGATGGGGCGCGATGCGCGCAATGACATTCGCATTCTCGACAACGAAGTCTCCCGAAATCACTGTACGATCCAGCGCGTCAAAGACGAGTTCGTGCTGACGGATCGCAACAGTTCCAACGGAACGCTCGTCAACGGTGTGGCGATTCGTTCCCACATGCTTGTGGACGGAGACCAGATACAGCTTGGTAATACGCTGCTGCTCTTCAGCAACGCTTCTCGCGACAGTTGGAAAGACAATGCGGCGGAACGGGTGAACCTGCTGCGTCGCCACGATCCGGCCGACCGTTCCAGCATTGTCACTCACATGGGCCAGGAGATTGTCGAGACGAGTTCGCCGACTCGCGATGAGGCGGCCGACTCGCCCAACAGTCTTTCGGTTCTCTACCGTATCGCGGAGGAGGTGGCTCGCCCCTCTTCGTCGCTGGAGCAGTCGCTGCAACGGACGCTGGATCTGACGGTCTCGGCGGTGTTCGCGGATCGGGGATGCGTGCTGTTGTCCGATCCTCAGTCCGGAGAAATCCAGCCACAGGTCACCAGTCAGCGAGTGGCGGGCGTTCCCGGGGCACGCATGCCGATCTCGAGAACGATCGTCGATTACGTGTTGAAGACGTGCCAGGGGGTCCGGACGACCGACGCTCAGCACGATACGCGGTTTGACCCGACGGACAGTATTTTCCGGGCGGGGATCCGTGAAGCGATGTGTGTTCCCATGCAGGGGCGACATCAGTTGATGGGGGTGATCTACGTGGATATCACGACTCCGGCGGACTCGTTCCTGATGTCGCGGGAGAAGTCGGGTGGCTTTCGGGAAGATCAGCTGAGACTGCTCATCGCGATTGGTCGGCATACGGCACTGGCTGTGGAGAACAATCGTTATCAGCATGCTTTCGTCAAAGCCGAACGAATGGCGGCGATGGGACAGACGATTGCGACCCTCAGCCACCACATCAAGAACATCTTGCAGGGCGTGCGGGGTGGAAGCTACCTGATTGATATGGGGCTGAATGGTCACAACGAAGAGCTGGTTCGCAAGGGCTGGCACGTTGTCGAGAAGAACCAGAATCGTATCTACAACCTCGTAATGGACATGCTGACGTTCAGTAAAGAACGAAAGCCCGCGTACCAGCAGTCACAGCTCAACGACACGGTCCATGACGTGTTCGAACTGATGCAGGCGCGGGCGAATGAATTTGCCGTGGAGCTGCGGTTTGAGCCAGCGACGAACCTCCCTTTGTGCACCTTTGATCCCGAGGGGATTCATCGGGCCGTGCTCAACATCGTGACGAACGCGATCGACGCGGTGGAAGGGTCTGACCGGGCACTGGTGAAGATTGAAACGGGACTGGACCCCGTGACAGACATGTTCTGGGTGTGCGTCACCGACAATGGACCGGGGATTGTCGAAGACCAGCTCCAGCGAATTTTCAATGTCTTTGAGTCGACCAAAGGGGCGCGGGGAACCGGTCTGGGCCTGGCGGTCAGTCAGAAGATTATTCGTGAGCACGGGGGGGAAATCACCGTGAAAAGTCGGCTGGGCGAGGGGTCTCGCTTCATGCTGGCCTGGCCGCGACTGGAAGACTCGGGGTCCGCAGGATCGCGAACGACGATCTGATTCGTTTCGTAGCCGCATCCCGGAGATGCATCTGACTTCATGAGTGTGCCCATTGATTCTCTCGTTCTCTTGTCCATTCGCCCGGCGGTCGGGGATCTCCGTGTGCCGGTAACGCGGAAACTCGCCGGTAGTCAGAAGCGGACAGGATCGGTTGCTGGATTTTGGCAAACCACTTGCGGCTGGCGCCGACCCGGTAGCCGCGAGGACGCGTCAACCGGGTCTACCCGGGTGTGTGGACGTACATCTCTGCGCACTGTGAAGGTTGCTTACGAACAGTCATCGGTGACGACGCAGGCGATGTCTCGGTAGGATCGCTGCTTGAGTTCTCAAAAGAAGAGGGACTGACAAATCGGTGGATTTGTCAGTCCCTCTTGCATTCATTTCACAGTTGTTCTGAGGACGGCTCAAACAGGTTGTGATTGAGATTCGCAGCGGGTTGAGCCGTCGGCATCACAGATCATTACGCGACACCCGTCTTGCCCAGCTTGACGCCAGCTCGCTGGGGGACGGACTTTGCGGCGGCTTCGCGGTTGACCAGCCACAGCAGGACGGGGTTTGCGATGTAGACCGTACTGTAGCAACCAGTGATAACCCCGATGAGCATCGAGAAGGCGAAGCCGTGGATCCCTTCACCCCCTGCGATGTACAGCACAACCACCACCAGGAAGGTGGTGAACGCCGTCAGCAATGTTCGTGACAAGGTCTGATTCACGGCCAGGTTGATCATGTTGTAGGTGATGTTGGGGTTCTTGCCTTTGATTTCTCGAATACGGTCGAAGATCACGATCGTGTCGTTCAGCGAGTAACCGACGATGGTCAGCAAACAGGCGATCTGATTCATGTTGATCTTGAAGTCTTCGAGCATCAACAGCGGTCCGATGGGGGTCTTGCTGAGGTAAGCACCCAACGCGATCGCCCCAAGGGTGACGAGAACGTCGTGTGCCAGAGCGGAGACAGCGGCGATCCCGTAGTACACCTTCTCAAATCGGAACCACATGTAGACGATGATCATGATCAAGCTGGCGACCACGGCGTAGAACGCACTCCACTTCGTCTCGTTGGCGACGGAGGTGTCGAACGAGTTCACTTCATCCAGAAGTGGCTCAGTGCTGAGTCGTTCCTGAACCAGCTTCAGGCTGCTCTCCAGATCCTGACTGGTCACTTCTGGCGTGGCCTGAACGATCAGTTCCGAATACTTGGTGGGAATTCGGATTTTTGGATCGACAGGGGCATCGGAGGCCTTAGGAACTTCTGTCACTCCTTTGACCTGCAGCAGCGAAGAACCCGATGAGTACTTGGTGCTGGAGGTGGGGTTGTTCTCCAGAGAATCGGAAACGTAAGCGAGGAACGTTTCTGCCGAGATCCCGCCGTTCAGCTTGACCTTAGCTTCAGAGCCACCCGAGAATCGGGCAGAGTCGTCTTTCAGTTCGCCGAGCTGCGACATCGCGATGTCATCGATTCCGACCCGGACAACAGCGTGTTCGCTGTCAGCGAAGGCGGTGTTGATGGCGGCGATCACTTTCTGGCGGTCAATTTCGGAGGTCCGGATGCGATAGCGGGTTCCGGCCTTCTGGTCTTCGCCGCCGACTGTCAGTCGTTCGATGCTGACGCCGTTCGGGAACGCCTGCTCGAGTCGACTGCGAATATCATCGATGGTCTGCTTATTGACAAACTCGAGCGTGGCCATGGTTCCGCCGCTCATATCGATATCCATGTTGCCGGCACCCCGTGCGAACAGAGCAGCGAAGCCGGCCAGAATCACGGCTCCCGACAGCGCGAATGCCCAGCCCTGACTCTTGAGGAAGTCGATTTTCGTTTCACCAATGAACTGCATCATGGTGAGCTTCTTGACCCAGCGTTTGCGTTCGAGGATATCGAAGGCGAGGTGACCGAAGTACAGCACCGAGAAGAGACTCATCGAAAGACCGATGAACAGTGACACAGCGAATCCGCGAATCAGATCGGTCCCAATCAGGTACAGAATGACGGCGATGATCAGCGATGTCACATTACTGTCGACAATCGCGGCCAGCGCTTTATCGAAACCATTCTGAATTGCCATGCGGAAACTGGCCCCACGAGCGAATTCTTCTCGCATTCGCTCGTAGACGAGCACGTTGGAATCGACGGCCATACCGATTGTCAGCACGAGACCCGCAAGACCTGGCAAGGTGAAGGTGGCAGAGATGAAGGCCATTGCGCCGACGACGAGCAGCAGGTTCAGCACCAGGCTCAGTGCTGCAATCACACCGGCAGTCCGGTAGTAAATGATGACGAAGGCGAACACGATGATCGAGGAGGCGAGAATCGCGACGATCCCTTTTTCCTGAACGTCGACACCCAGCAGCGGACTGATGGTGAATTCCGAGATCGGGGTCTGCTTGAGGGGGACTTCCAACGCACCCGCGTTCAGCACTCCGACGAGCTCTTCGACTTCTTCCATTTTGAAGTTCCCCTCGATCGTTCCGCTGTCGGAGATACGAGAGTTAATTCGAGGAGCGGAGTAGACTTTACCATCCAGAAGAATCGCCAGGTGGCGATGGAACTGTTCGGTGGTGTCAGGCAGGTTGTTCTGAGTGAGGGTGCCAAACAATGCGGCCCCTCGTGCATTAAACCGGAAGTTGACGGCGGGGCCACCGCTCTGATCTGTCCCGGGGGCTGCGTGAGTCAGGTATTTACCCGTGACGGTGTATTCCGGCAGGTTGTGGATGATCAGGTACTGATAGACGTCGACGGTTTCACCGGTGACCGGGTCTGTTCGCTGGACCTGACGAACGGCCTGTCGATCGCTCTGGTCGACGGAATCTTTCGCGTTGTCGCGCCACGAGGCGATCACGCGATCGCCACTGCGAAGTTCGTTGACGGTCGGAGAAAGACGCATGGCCTTCTCGATGGTGCTCTGGTGATCTTTATCGTTGGCGACGATACCGAATTCGAGACTCCCCAGCTTGGTAATCAGCCGTTTCTTCTGTTCGACCAGATCAGGGTCGGCACCGGGGATGATGATTTCGATACGGTCGTTCCCGACTCGGCGGACGGTGACTTCTTCCGCACCCGAGGGGTTAATTCGCTTGGCGATCGCAGCCACCATCTTGTCGATGACTGCGACAGGAATGGACTGGCCTGGTTCCTTCTTCTGCTGCTGCTCGGCAGCAAGGCTGTCGATGGCGTAGACAAGGTTGGTTCCCCCTGCCAGATCGATCCCCAGCGGAATGGCTGACTTCCACGAATGTCCTTGAGACATCACGAAGATGAAGGGGGCCAGCGACGCGAAAATCGAGAACAGGACGACCGAAATCCGTGTCGACAGATCTTCCAGTCGGAGTGCCCGGGCAATGAAAGCCCCGAGTACGAACGGGAGGACGAAAACGCTCGCCATGATGAGGATCAATGCCCACTCACGGCTCAATATTCCAGACTGCATTAACAGCACTGATTGCCCGATTCCATCCATTCGTGAATTCCAGTCCCGATAAATGTGTCAATGTCTGAATCTGAGGTTGTTCTGGGCGAGTTGGGGACCAACCCCAGTGACTCGTTAAGTCTCGTGTGATGCAGTCAACTGAGGGTTTTCGGTGTCAGGACACTGCATCCCAATTCGCGTCATCATGATTTCGTGCCATCATGACGTCTTCGTTTACGCTTTGGTCGTTTCGGTTGTGGTTTCGGCTGACAGGACATCCACGATTGCACTGCGGATAAAACGGATGCGGGTGCCGTCGTCGACCTTCAGTGTGACTTCCTTGCCATCCTGACTGATATTGGCCACGCTGCCGATGATGCCACCGGTGGTTAACACCCGGTCTTCCTTCTTGAGGTTCTTCATCATCGCTTCACGCCGAGCCCTGGCCTTCCGCTGTGGGGAGTCCATCACCATGTACATCAGCATGATGAGAGCGAGTGGCGGCAGAATGACCCAGAAAAAGCTATCGTTTTTGGGGGCTTCGCCCTCGGCCAGCGTCAGAAATTGGTTGAAACTGTTCAACATTGGTCCCGTCAATTCGTAGTCTGTGCCGATCCTGTACGGACTGCCCGGTCTGATCGTGAAGCCTCCGGGCAGTGTTTTTTCATGTGAATTTGTCCGAAGTGCTCGCTTGCACGATTGATACTGCAAGAAAAACCCGACCAGACGCGGAGGGGCATCTTAAACGGATCGATTCCATCGGGCAAGTTGATCTGTACGGAACTCCGCAGAACGCCCTGCTCTGATCGCTTGCCGCAAGTCTCGAAGCAGCTTCTGGTAGTAGGCGATGTTATGCCATGAAAGCAGAATCGGACCGAGCATCTCACCCGCCACGAACAGATGGCGAATGTAGGCACGACTGAACTGTCGGCAGACAGGGCACTCACATTCCGGGTCGACGGGGGTCGGGTCTGTGCGGTGCTTCAGGTTCTTGAGTTTCAGCAGACCCTGACTGGTAAAGGCTGTTGCATTTCGCCCGTTGCGTGTCGGCATGACACAGTCGAACAGGTCGATGCCACGCAGGACTCCTTCCAGCAGATCCACCGGTCGACCGACCCCCATCAGATAGCGTGGGCGATCCGTCGGAAGCAGCGGCACGGTGAAGTCGAGGGTCTGGTACATCTGTTCGGGCTCTTCCCCGACGCTCAGTCCACCGACGGCATAGCCGGGGAAATTCAGCGGAAGCAGGCCGGCCACAGAGCGTTCGCGCAGGCTTTGGTGTGTCCCCCCCTGCACGATACCGAATAATGCCTGATCCTGGCGGACCTGAGCGTCCCGGCAGCGAGCCGCCCAGATGGTCGTCCGGTCGACGGCGGCCTGAATTTTTTCCACCGGCGCGTCGTGCGGCGGGCATTCATCCAGACACATGATGCAGTCGGCGCCCAGCTTTTCCTGGATCCCGATGCACTGCGCCGGGGAGAGTTCCAGCAGGCTGCCGTCGATATGCGATCGGAAGACCACTTTGTCTTCGTACAATTTTCGCATGGGAGCCAGGCTGAAGACCTGAAATCCTCCGCTGTCGGTCAGGATGGGCCCATCCCACTGCATGAACTGGTGGAGTCCCCCCATTTCGGCAACGACATCGGCGCCGGGTCTGAGAGCAAGATGGTAGGTGTTCGCCAGAACCATCTGCGCTTTTGCCTGACGGAGTTGGTCGGGGGTCAGACCTTTCACTGTTGCCAGCGTTCCCACGGGCATGAACGCCGGGGTTTCCACGGACCCATGCGGGGTGTCCCAGCGACCGACGCGGGCTCCCGTCACGGGATCCGTTGCCTCTAAATGATATCGAAACAGACTCACGAACGCCGCAGCTCCTGCAAAAGTGATAAACCTGAGCGGAGCATAGTGGTTCAAACGTGGCTTCAACAGTCTGCCCCGCGCTCCCGCCGAAGGAGGGTTCACGGAACTGGCCTTCACAGCACGCGACCAGCGGTCCGTAAGTCTGCATCAGGGCGTGCTTAACGACTGAGTTCAGCGGGGGGCTCGATCCCTGCGTGCGCGGCCGCCTGAACAAGCTTGTCGCGAACGTCTTGTGGAAGTTTGATTCCTTCCTGGTGAGCCTTCTGATAGAGCCCCCATTCTCGTTCGCCGGGAAGCAGGACACGTTCGATTCCCGCTGCAGTGGGGGCCGCGTGGATCTCGTCGATCAGGTGCTGAAGTCGCTGGTCGAATTGTTCGCGCGGGACCATCGCACCGATATCGATGGCGATGAATGAGGCGTTGTGTTCGGAGGGGAGCGAAGGATCGTCGAAGATCCAGCTCCCGACCTGCCAGGTCATTTTGCCCCCCGGCAGCACTGCGGACAAGATTTCGCACCAAAGCCCAAATCCGTAACCCTTATGGCCTGCCATCGGCGCCAGGGATGCGCAATCCGGGTACAGACTGCCGTCGACCGTCGGCTGGCCTTCCTGATCGATCAGCCAGGTCGAAGGAATGGTCTCGCCCCGTTGAATGGCGGCGTAAATCTTGCCCCCCGCAACGGCGGCGGTGGCCATATCCAGCACAATCGGTTCCCCGTTTCCGTGGGGAACACCGTAGGCAATCGGGTTACTGCCGAGGACAGCTCGTTTGGACCCGGGAGCGGCGACGCTGGGGATATCATTGCCGGTGACCATCGCGATGAAGCCTTGCCGAGCGGCACTCGCCGCATAATAGCCGGCGGCACCGATGTGGCCTGTGTTTCTCAGGCCGACATAGGCGACCCCCACTTTCCGTGCTTTCTCGATCGCGGTGCGCATAGCAAAGTCACTTCCAACCTGCCCCAGCGCCGATTCACCATCGATGAGAGCCCAGCCGAGTCCTTCCCGCTCGATACGCGGCGTGGCCCCCGCCCGGTATCCTCCCCCTTTCAGCTTATTGAGATAGCCGGCCAGCAGTTTGGTTCCGTGGGTGAAGACGCCCATGGCATCCGTCGTCACAAGTGCCGTGGCGGTTGTTTTCGCATCCGTTTGAGAGACGCCCACCCTCGTCAGGGCCGCCAGGCAGAACTGGGTCAGTGCATCAATGGAAATGGAAGGCGAATTGGTTGTGGGGCTCATCAGGCAATCTGCTTTCGGTAAAAGTCCGCAGTCCGGCGAACACCCTCTTCGATCGAAGTCGGTTGCCAGTCCGGGAAGAGCGAGGAAATGTAGTTCGGTTTCGGCGGGATGTTTGCGGGAATGGCAGCGCCACTCACACTGATTTGATTTCCCGAACCGGGGATGACGCGATCGATGATGGCGGCGAACTCTTCGGTTGTCGCCATGGGGCCCGGCAGGTCCACGATCGTCGAACCGGGTGATGTTTCCAGGGCGCTTCGCACAAAGGCGAGTGCCACATCTTCGACGTAGTCGTATCCCACGCGTCCCCGGTAATTGATCGACCAGGGCTCTCCGCGAACGGCCGCTCGAACGGCCTGTGAAGGAGCCGCAGTCAGTCCGACTGTTCGTTCCGGGCCGAAGACGACATGCGGGCGAATCCCGACGGACGCGATCTGGAAATGCCGCCAATACTGTTCAGCGATCAGATCGACGGCCATCTTGAAGGCACCGTAGAACGAGGGGGGACGGTTGTCAGCGGCTTTCATCCCCTGAATCGCGTCATCGGCTTCGGGACCGTAGACCGCGTAGGAACTGGCGTACGAGATTCCGCGGACCTGTCCCGGGTTCAGGCGTGCGAGTTCAAACAGGGATACACTGCCGAGGATGTTGACTTCGCAACCTTCATACGGATTCTGCTGACATTGAGGGGTCAGCAGCGCCGCCAGGTGAATGATGTGCGTCACCTTGTGTTCCTGGACCAGACCCGAGAGAAGCTCGCGATCGCACAGGGTCCCCGCGACGAACGGGATCCGTTGAGCATCGCTCCCGAGGATCCTCTGCCAGCGGTCGTCGTCCCTTCGC